>JBDTIO010000459.1:0-8191 GCA_039936375.1 Caldimonas sp.
GGCGACATGCTGCGCAGCGCCGTCAAGGCCGGCACGTCGCTCGGCCTCGAGGCGAAGAAGGTCATGGACTCCGGCTCGCTCGTCAGTGACGACATCATCATCGGCCTCGTCAAGGAGCGGATCGCGCAGCCCGACTGCGCCGGTGGCTTCCTTTTCGACGGCTTTCCGCGCACCATTCCGCAAGCCGAGGCGATGAAATCGGCGGGCGTTCGTCTCGATGTCGTTCTGGAGATCGACGTGCCCGACAGCTCGATCGTCGAGCGCATGAGCGGCCGGCGCGTTCACGTCGCTTCGGGCCGCACCTATCACCTGCGTTTCAATCCACCCAAGGTCGAGGGGCTCGACGATGTCACCGGCGAAGCGCTGATCCAGCGCGCCGACGACCTCGAGGCGACCGTCAAGAAGCGCCTCGCCGTCTATGCCGAACAGACGCAGCCGCTCGTCGCGTACTACGAGCGCTGGGCGGCCTCCGGCGAGACGGGAGCACCGGCCTACCACCGCATCAGCGGCGTCGGCAGCGTCGACGAGATCAGCGCGCGCGCGCTCGCTGCGCTGGTCTGAAGAAGAGGAGCACGGAATGGAAATCGCAAACAAGGTCTTCATCGTCACCGGTGGCGCGTCGGGGCTTGGCGAAGGCACGGCTCGCATGCTTGCTGGTCACGGCGCCAAGGTCGTCATCGCCGATCTGCAAGACGATCGCGGCGAGGCCATTGCGGCCGAGATCGGCGGCCGGTTCGTCCACTGCGACGTCAGCCAGGAGCCAGACGGTCAGCGGGTTGTCGGCGCAGCGGTCGCACTGGGCAAGCTGGTCGGGCTCGTCAACTGCGCCGGTATCGCACCGGCGGTGAAAACCGTGGGCAAGGACGGCGCTCATCCGCTCGCTGTGTTTGCCAAGGTCGTGACTGTCAATCTGATCGGCAGCTTCAACATGATCCGGCTCGCTGCCGAAGCGATGAGCAAGAACGATCCCGAGTCGACGGGAGAACGCGGCGTCATCGTCTCGACCGCCAGCGTGGCCGCCTTCGATGGCCAGATCGGCCAGGCGGCCTATGCGGCATCGAAAGGCGGTGTGGTCGGCATGACCTTGCCGATTGCCCGCGACCTGGCCCGAAGCGGTATTCGCAACATGACGATTGCACCCGGCATCTTCGGCACGCCAATGCTTTTCACGATGCCGGTGGAACTTCAGCAGGCGCTGGCCGCCAGCGTGCCCTTTCCGAGTCGCCTCGGAACGCCGGCCGACTACGCCAAGTTGGTCCACCAGATCGTCACCAACGAAATGCTGAATGGCGAAGTGATCCGCCTCGACGGCGCTATCCGTCTCGCGCCGAAATAGGCGCGCGGCGGATCGCGCCAGGCGCTGGCAGGGCTGCTCCCTCCCCGCTTCGCTCCCCTCCCTCCGCGAGGGAAGCGCCGATCCCGTTGGGCCCGTTTTTTCTCAGCTGGCGCGGCGCGCGTACAGCGCCCAGAGGCGGGCCAGGTCGGCGGTGCCGTCTGCTCCCTGCACCGTCTTGAACGTGGCCTGCGCCTTCGCCTTGTCACCGGCGGCGAGCTGGGCGATGCCGAGATGCAGCTTGGCATCTTCGGGCCGCTTCAGGCCGCCCTTGGCGATGCCTTCCTGAATGGTCTGCACACCCTTGGCGGCTTGACCGCTATAGACCAGGTTCATGCCGATGGCGACGAGGCCGTCACCCGATTTCGCCGCCTGCGCGTCCTGCTCGTCCTTCGCGTGCGATGCCGCGTCTTCCTTGAGCTGCTTGTCGACGAGGTCGCGTAGTCGCTTGTGCCGGCCGGCTTCGGGCCCGGTACCGAGAGCACCCGTCGCGAAGCCCTTGTCGACGACCTGCTTGCCTTCGGTGGGCAGATCGGCCTGCAGGGCCAGCTGGGCCATCTCCATGAAGTCGGCGGGCGCCGTCATGCTGCCGGTGGCGAGCGACAGCCGATAGGCATCGAGCGACAGCCGATCCGAGAAGGTCGACTTGCGCTGGATCCGGCTCATCAGGTCGACCCAGTATTCCTTCTTCGGGTAGTACGTGACGAGTTTTTCGATGGCATAGACGACGCCGTTGCCGTCGCCCTGTTTCGTGGCTGCATTGAGAAGAAGCTTCAATCGGTCTTCGGGCGGCGGCGCGCCGGCGCGCTCGTCGGCCTGGATCTCGGCGGTGAGCTCGCGTACCGCGCCGGCGAGGTCGCCACCCAGAGACTGGCTCTGGATGAGCATGGTGCGGATGGCTGGACTGTTGCCGCCTTCCTTGAAGTAGCGCTGGCCCCACTGCATGGCCTTCGCGTATTGGCCGGCACGGTAGTAGCCGACGGCGATCGATTCCAACATCCGCACCTTGTCGGGGCCCGAGACGCGGCCGGTGCCGCTGAGGCTGTCGAAGGAGTGGGCGGCGGTATCGACGTCGCCCGCACCGGAGGCAGCGGCCATGCGCATCCGCTCGACCAGGTAGCTTTCGTTGCCGCTGCGCGGGCCGGCGGCATCGGCCTCACGAACCTTGGCAAGTGCCTCCTTGTAGTGCTGCGACTTGATCAGCGCCTCAGCGGCCTGCAGTGGCTTGCCGATTTCCGGACGAAGCGTCTCCTGCGCGTATGCCATCCCAGTGCCCATCGCCACCGCAATCAACGTCGCCGCCACGGCCTGTTTCGCCCAACCTCTATTTGACGAACTGTTCATTCCCGACCATTCCCAGTTTGGTGACGCCGAGGCGCTGTGCCGACGCGAGCACGAGTGCCACCGACTTGTATTCGACGAGTTTGTTCGGGCGGATATGAACTTCCGGCTGATCGGGCTCGGCCGCCGCCTGCGTCAGGCGCGCCTCCAGCGCGGCGCGGTCGGGCACCGGCTCGCCGTTCCAGGAAATGGTGCCGTCGAAATCGACGTCGATCGTCACGACGACGGGCTCGTGCAGCGGCGGCGGCGGCTTGCCGACCGGCATGTTGAGATTGACGGCGTGCAGCTGCACCGGAATCGTGATGATCAGCATGATGATCAGTACCAGCATCACATCGATCAGCGGCGTGGTGTTGATGTCCATCATCACCTCGGCTTCGCCGCCGCTGTTGGAGCCTACGTTCATTGACATGGCGTGCCTCTTCTCAGCCTTTGGCCGGCGGTTCGATGATGAAGCTCACCTTCTGGATTGACGCGCGGGTTGCCTGGAACAGGACCCGCCCGATCGATTCGTAGCGCGCGTGCTCGTCGCCGCGGATCTGAACTTCGGGTTGCGGCACCAACGTCGCAATCTTGCTTAGCCTGCCGAACAAAGCGTCGGTATCCGGCACCAGTTGCTGGTTCCAGAAGATGTCGCCATCCTTGTTGACCGAGATCACGATGTTCTGCGGCTTGGTCCGCAGCGCGATGTTGGTTTCTTTGGGCAGCGTCACGGGCACCGTGTGCGTCACCACCGGAATGGTGATGAGGAAGATGATGAGCAGCACCAGCATCACGTCGACGAGCGGCGTGGTGTTGATGGAGGAGACGACTTCGTCTTCCTCGCTGCTCGAACCGACGTTCATGGCCATGACCAGCTCCGCGGCGGTGAATCAGCGGACCGCGGCGGTCATGCGGGCGCCCATGAGCACGCCGTGCAGGTCGGCGCCGAAGCGCCGCACCGCCTCCATGGTCACCTTGTTGCGGCGCACCAGCCAGTTGTAGCCGAGCACCGCCGGCACGGCGACGAAGAGGCCGAACGCAGTCATGATCAGCGCTTCGCCGACCGGCCCGGCCACCTTGTCGATCGACGCCTGGCCGGCGATACCGATCGCCGTCAGCGCGTTGTAGATGCCCCAGACCGTGCCGAACAGGCCGATGAAAGGCGCCGTCGAGCCGACCGTGGCCAGGAAGGCAAGGCCGTCCTGCAGGCGGCTTTGCACGTCGTCGAGACTGCGCTGCAGGTTCATCGAGACCCAGGAGTTGCGGTCGATGTTCTCGGTGAGGGCGCCTTCATGATGCTCGCTCGCTTCGAGGCCGCTGTCGGCGATGAAGCGGAAAGCCGAGCCGGCCTTCAGGCTCTTCGTCGCTTCGCCGACGCTCTTCGACGTGAAGAAGCCGCGCTGGGCCCTCTTGGCCTCGCTCGACAGTTTCAGGCTTTCGTAGAGCTTCGTCACGAGGATGTACCAGCTGCCCATGCTCATGATGGCCAGGATCACGAGCGTGCCACGAGCAACGTAGTCGCCCTGCATCCACAAGGCATTGAGACCGTACGGGTTGTCGACGCTTTCCTTGGACGTCGGCGCGGTGGACATCGGCGCCGGAGCGGCGGCGGCGGCCGTCGTGTCGACGGCTGGAGCGGCCGGTGTGGACGCGGCCGTCGCAGTATCAGGCGCCGACGCCGTCTGCGCCAGGGCGCCCAGAGGTGCAAGGACGCTGGCGAGAAATGCGGCCGACGCCAGCGAGATCGCAAAGCGTGCTGAAAGCGAACGGGATTGGCGCATGATTTTTCTTTCTGACAAAAATGGATGTGACGGAGTCGAAGGCAGCGCAGCCTCGTCTGCGGCGGGAATCACTCGAGCTTGTAACTAAATATCTGGTGAACCGAGATATCTTTGCCCTGGCCCACGCACTTGTAAGCGGCAATGAGACGAGCGCTGTTCCTCGCGAAGATGGGGTTGGTCGCGTTGACGGCTCTAACATCCTTGATCTCACCGGCGGCGGTCACGATAAATTCCATGGTCGCCTCGCCCCTCTCGATGCCTTTGCGCTGCGCTTCGACCGGGAAGCCTGAATCGCCCATCACCGTAGGGGAATTCGGGCAGACGACGCCCACGCGAACCGGCGCCGGCGGCGCCGGAGCTGGCGCCGCGACGGCAACGGGTGGCGGAGCCGGGGCGATGGTCACGGGCGCGGGCGGCGGTATCGGCGTCGTTGCCGTGATCGTCGGCGCCGGCGGCGGTGTCGCGATCTGGATCTCGGGCGGCGGGATGAACGGCGGTGGTGGCGCCTCGAGCTTGGGCGGCGGCGGCAAGACCACTTCGGGCGGCGGCGGCGGCTTCTTGATCTCTTCGATGACCTTCGTTTCGATCGGCGCCCGCACGACGTCGATGACCCTCTTCGCCAGCCCGGTCACCAGCGCGTAGACGACGAGCATGTGAAACAGAATGACGGCGGTGATGCCGATCACGTGGCGGCGCGGATCAGCCTGACGCTGAGCGTAATTCATGAACTGGGGTCTCCAGCGAACAGCAAAGCTCCGGGAGGTTAACAAAAATGCCCGCCGGCTTGTGACCGGCGGGCATCACCTCGAGAGGCTGGCAAGCGCGGGGCCTGCCCTCACTCAAAAGCTATACGTACCTCTCATATAGTACGTCCGACCTGTGGGATCGGTAAAGCGCGGATCGTAACCGGTTTGGAAAGTTGACCCTTGGTTCGAGAAAGGAGGGCTCCGATCGAAGGCGTTGCGTATTCCCACCAGCAGCGAGACCGACTTGATCGGTGCCCACGTGCCGTAGAAGTCCCAAGTCGAATACGACTGCACCCTGTCGTAGAAGGAGGGGTCAGCCACTTGGTTGGGATCGTTCTGGTCGTAGTAGTCCGACTTGTAGTGATTGATGATCCCCGCGCCCCATGCGCCGCGAGTCCAGTCCACGGTCAGGTTGTGCTGCCAACGGAAGATCGGTCCGGTTCCGGAGTAAATTCCCACATTTTGCAGGAATGCGCCGCCTTGTCCCGGCTGATACTCGTACTTGGTTACGTAGGTACCGTTAAAGCCAAACTTGAAGTTTCCATATTCGCCACCGCGCAACCGGTAGTTCAGGCTGATGTCGACGCCGTTGGAATTGACATCCCCCAGGTTGTCCGACGTATCGGTGATGTAGCCGCAGTTGGCGCCCGGGCATTGCGAACCGTCGATGGACAGCGAAGTATTCGGCGCCCTGTGAAAGAGCCCGGCATATTTGGCCGGATCGCCGAATATGAGCGTGTCCGGCAGGACGCTGATCTGGTTCTTCAGTTTCACCCACCAGAAATCGAACTCGAGCGAGGCATCGGCGACAGGCTCGAACACGACCCCCAGGGTAGCGTTTCTCGCCTTCTCGGGCTGCAGTTTCTTGTTCCCGCCGTTCAGGACGATGAACTGGGTGTTGCAAACGTCGGCCGTGTTGAAACCGTTGATGCCGACCCCATTGGGGCAATTGAGCGGGTCATTCCATGCGTTCGCTGTGTTGGTGTAGGTCGTAGGATTATCCAGTTCGTACAGCGATGGCGCCCTGAAGCCCGTCGAATAGGCGCCGCGGATCAAGACCTGCTGCGCCGGCTGATAGCGGAAAGATACCTTCGGGTTGGTCGTGTTGCCAAAGTCGCTGTATTTGTCGAAGCGTACTGCGCCGGTCACGTCCAATGTCTTCAAAACAGGCACGTTCAGCTCGGTATACGCGGCCTCGATATTGCGCGAACCTTTCTGATTCGTCGAAGGGTCCACACCGGTGCTCGAGACGACCGCCTGGGCAAAGACCGGATTGGCGGCAAATGCCAATTGCTCATGACGGAACTCTGCGCCGACCGCCAGGGCCGCGGGCCGCCCCGCCTTCATCCAGTCGCCCAATTCGCGGCTTGCCCGCGCATCGACGGACGTGGTCTGCGCGGATCCAAATTCCAGGTTGCCCCTGCCCAGTTGGCCCGCGGTGTCGATCGCCGCCTGTCCGGCGGCGTTCTGCGCGCCGAATGGATTGATGGTTCCGTCGGCGACGCCGTTGGTAATCGTCGGGCCATCCGCATAACCGCCGGTGAGATCCGAATAGACCTTATTGGTGTTGTATGTCACCCCGGTGTTGTAGTCCCAGCCAGCGACGTTTCCTTCCAAGGCTACGAGAAAGCGTTGCTGGATATTCGTATCCTGCTGGGCGCGAGGTCCGTTGGCCGCATCGCGCCAACGGACGCCGATGGGCATCGTCGGATCGATCACGAAATTAGTCGGTGCCGGCGTGATGCCGTTGCCCGGGAAAAACGGCGTCCCCGGATTCATCGTCAGCGCGGAGAAAGGCACCGGCGCGATGTTAGTATTGTTGACGAGCCGAGTCGCGAAATATGAGAGATCCAGCTGGGTATCGGGAGATAGCTTGATCGTCCCGTTGACCAGGCCAGACATCCGCAGGTCGCGTGGAATCAGGTCGACGAACTTCGTGAAATCCTCGCGACAACTGCTAGTACTGGCCGTCCCGAAGATATATGGATTCGAATTGCAGCCAGGGAGCGCCGGATTCGAGCCATTTGCTCCCTGAGTATAGTTGGCAGGGTTGGAGGAGCCGGACGACTTGGCAATGCCATTATTCGGAAGGTTGCCGGTGCTGCCGAAGGCGCGCTGAGAGGCGCTGATCGGCTGCTGATGCTGATAGTCCAGCGCCGCAAGGAAATTGTACTTGTCCCGGTCGAGATCGCCGAAGCCGAAGGCAGCATTCGCGGTTTCCTGCTTGCCTCCCGGCTGTTGCGGCGAATCGAATCCGACAGTCACGGATCCGCCGACCAGCGTCTTGCGGGTGATGAAGTTGATGACCCCGCCGATGGCATCGGTGCCGTACAGCGCCGAAGCCCCGTCACGCAAAACCTCGACTCTGTCGATTGCGGCGAACGGAATGATGTTCAGGTCGGGCGCGCTGCCGTCGATCGCGTTGTTCGCGAGCCGCCGGCCGTTGAGCAGGACGAGCGTCTTGTTCTGCCCGAGGCCCCGCAAGTCGGCGAAGGAGGCGCCACCGGTGCCCAGGCCGACCGATTGGCTTGTCCCTTGCTGCGATTGATTGGCGCTGACCCGCACGAGAATCTGCTCGACGGTAGTCACGCCCTCTTTCTTGAGGTCGTCCATGCGCAGGATCGTCACCGGCACAGCCGTCTCGGCATCGATCCGCTTGATGGCCGATCCGGTGATCTCGACCCGCTCCAGTTGCTGATCTGGTGCCTGCTGCTGCGCGACAGCCGGCAGAGCAGCGATACCGCTTCCAAAGGCAATCATCAAGCTCGTGCAGAGCTTAGTTCTCTTCAACATCGGACCTCCCAGGCACAAAAAGTGGATCGAATAGACCTCCGCCTCAATCTGAATTCGCGCTTGGCTCGGTAAGCCGGCGCGAAGCCACCGTCAAGGCTGTAAAACTATTGTCACGGAGGGCCGTCAATAGCTAAATGGGATTCCCCGCATTTTTTCGCCGGAGGCGGTGCAGCGTCTGCTTTACCCAACAGTCATTCGAGGCACGGCGGCGAGCA
>JBDTIO010000460.1:0-2991 GCA_039936375.1 Caldimonas sp.
AGTTCGCCGGCTACGGCTTCAACAAGTCGCATGCCGCCGCCTACTCGCTGCTCGCCTATCAGACCGCATGGATCAAGGTCCACTACGCCGCCGAGTTCTTCGCCGCCAACATGACGATCGAGCTCGATAACAGCGACAAGCTGAAGGCGCTCCTCTTCGACGCCAAGAGCTTCGGCGTGACGATCGCCACGCCCGACGTCAACAGCGGCACCTACCGCTTCGAGCCGGTCTCGGCGCGCGAGGTGCGCTACGGGCTCGGCGCCGTCAAGGGCACGGGACAGGGCGCGATCGAGGCGATCGTCGTCGCTCGCGAGACCGGCGGCCCTTTCACGAGCCTGTTCGACTTCTGCGCCCGGGTCGATCGCGGCCGCATCAACCGCCGCGTCGTCGAGTCGCTGGTCAAGGCCGGCGCGTTCGATGCGCTGAATGCGGCGCGCTCGAGCCTGCTCGCCAGCGTCGGCCTGGCGCTCGACTGGGCCGACACCCAGGCCGCGCACGCCGATCAGAGCGGCCTGTTCGACTTCGGCACCGAAGAAGCGGCGCACGGCGCCAGCACGCAGGAGCCGGCGTTCGTTGCCGCCGCGGAGTGGGGCATCAAGGAACGGTTGACGCTCGAGAAAACGGCGCTCGGCTTCTATCTCTCCGGGCATCTCTTCGACCAGAGCGCGAGCGAGGTGCGGCGCTTCGCCCGCTTGAAGATCGCCGACCTGATCGACAGCCGCGAGCCGCTGCTGCTCGCCGGCATCGTCGGCGACCTGCGCGTGGTCAACGGCCAGCGTGGCCGCGTCGCCATCTTCAAGCTCGACGACGGCAGTGACTTCATCGAGTCGGTCGCCAACGAGGACCTGCTCAACGCGAACCGCGAGCTGTTGAAGGACGACGAGCTCGTCATCCTGCAAGGCAAGGTGCAGCCCGATCGCTTCTCGGGCGGCATCCGCTTCAATGTCCAGAGCGTGTGGGATCTCGCCGGCGCGCGCTGCCGCTTCGGCAAGTACCTGCGCGTCGAGGTCAACGGCAGCGTGCCACCGGTGGCCGAGGTGCTGCGCGAATTTCCGTCGCGGCGGGTCGAGACCGATCACGGCGATCTGCCGCTCGGCCTCGGAGTGCGTCTATCCCTGCTGCGCGAGGGCGCAACCGGCGAGATCGATCTCGGCGATGCGGCGCGCTTCTACCCGTCGGAAGCGGCGCTGGCCCGCTGGAACGCCGCCGTGACGCACGGCCGCGCCACCGTCGTCTACGACTGAGCCGACGCTTCGCCCGATGACCGACAGCACGCCGCCGACCGGTCTCGTCCTCACCGGCGGCGGCGCCCGGGCGGCGTACCAGGTCGGCGTGTTGAAGGCGATCGCGCAGATCCGCAAGGATGCCGGAGCGTCCGGCGGCGCCAATCCGTTTCCGGTGATCGCCGGCACGTCGGCGGGCGCCATCAATGCGGCCGCGCTGGCTTGCCGAGCCGACGACTTCGACGGCGCCGTCGCAGGCATCTGCCACGTCTGGGAGAACTTCCACGCCGACCAGGTCTACCGGTCGGACTCGCTCGGCGTGATCCGCACCGGCGCGCGCTGGTTGACGATGATGTCGATCGGCTGGGTGATCGCCCGCTGGCGACGAGCCCGGCCGCGCTCGCTGCTCGACAACAAGCCGCTCGAAACCCTGCTCGGTCGTCTCGTCAGCCCAGAACGGCTGCAGGAAATGATGAAGCAGGGCCATCTGCATGCACTTGCCGTCACCGCGTCGAGCTACGGCTCCGGCCTGCACGTCACGTTCTATGACGCCGAGAACGACATCCTGCCATGGACCCGCTCGCAGCGTCTGGCTGTTCGTGCGCCCATCACGATCGCGCATCTGCTGGCGTCGTCGGCCATTCCTTTCGTCTTCCCGGCGGTGGCGCTCGAGATCGAGGGTCACCTCGAATACTGCGGCGACGGCTCGATGCGGCAGGCGGCGCCGATCTCGCCGGCGGTGCATCTGGGGGCCGAGCGCATCCTGGTGGTCGGCGCCGGGCGCATGCACGAGCCGCCCGGCGAGCGGGCGCCGAACCTGGACTACCCGAATCTGGCGCAGATTGCCGGCCATGCGCTGTCGAACATCTTCCTCGACGCGCTGGCTGTCGACGTCGAGCGCCTGCGGCGCATCAACGCGACGCTGGCGCTATTGCCGCCTCGCTCGCGCGCCGAGACGAGCCTGAAGCCGATCGAAGTGCTCGTCATCGCCCCGAGCCAGCGCCTCGACGACATCGCCGCAAAGCATCTGGCCGAGCTGCCGCTGCCCATTCGCGCCATGCTGCGCGGCCTCGGCGTCTCGGGCCGGGGCGATGACGCACGTGGCGCGGCACTCGCCAGCTACCTGCTCTTCGAGGCGCCTTACACGGTCGAGTTGATCGAGCTTGGCGTGCGCGACACGATGGCGCGACGTGACGAGGTTCAAGCCTTCTTCGGTTGGGGCGAGAGCGCTGCCGACCGGCAATGAAATCGGGCCCCGCGAGCGCAGCAAACTGCGTCTCCGAGGCCCGGATCGAGAGCGGTGGTCTTACTTCTTCGTCGAGCTCGCAGCGCTGGCTGCAGCCGCCTTCTCGGCTTTCTTTTCGGCCTTCTCAGCCTTCTTCTCGGCGCGCTTTTCCTTCGCGTCCTTGACGTTTTCCTTGACGGCGTCTTTCTGCTCCTTGACGTCGCCCGCGACGACCGCGGCACCGCCCTTGACGGCCGAGGCGGCCTTCGAAGCGGTCGCCTTGGTGGCGGTCGCGGCGCGTGAGGGCATCGACGCCTCGGTCTTGGCCGGCGCACCGGCGAAGGCGGCACCATTGACCGTCAGGCCGCCTTCGGAGAACTTGGCCGCGTTCTTGTCGCCGACGCCCTTGACGCGAACGACCATGTCGTTCCAGTCCTTGAAATTGCCCTTCTTGCGCTCGTTGATGATGAGCGTCGAGATGGCCGGGCCGATGCCCTTGACGGCCTCGAGTTCGGCCTGGCTGCCCTTGTTGGCGTCGACAGC
>JBDTIO010000461.1:0-3755 GCA_039936375.1 Caldimonas sp.
TAGGAAAACGGGATCGACGCCTCTCGATAGGCGAGTGTCATCGTCCCGCTCTGCTTGATCTTGTCGAGGGTCGAGGTTTGCGCGAAAGCAAGCGCCGGCGCGCAGAGCGCGAGCAGCGACAGGCGGAGAAGAAATGTCTTCATGGGTGAATCCCTTCGAGTAAAGCACGGTGAGCAAACGAGCGAGACGGCCGCTACTTGGCCGCTCGTTTCATCGCCTCGATCTTGCCGAGGTCGATGCGGACGAGCAATTTCTTCAGCGTGTCGATGTCGACGCGACTACCGTCGGCTTCGACAATGACGCCGGTGGCGAGGATAGCGGTCGACTCGCCGTGGCTGTTTCCGTCGGGCGCCTTGATCCACATGTCGCCTGCAGTCGCCGCGCCCGTGCTGGCGAAGCCGCCCATGCCGATGCGGCCCATCGGCGAGACGAGCGACAGCAGGGCGCCCAGCAACACGCCGGCGACGATCGCGCAGACGATGACGACGGCGGTATAGGCGCCGGCCTTCTCGGGCGGGCAGCGCATGAGCACCGCGATACCGGCGTAGATGAGGTAGATCGAATAGAGGCCGCAGAGCAGGCCGAGGATCGACAGCGAAGGAATGAGGCTGAAGATGCCGCCGACGAATCCGGCCGTGCTGGCGTAGGCGACGAGCTTCAACGCCTGGATCTGGCTCTTGCTGCCGCCGAACGTCGGCGCCAGCGCGTCGACGACGAGTGCCAGCACGAACACCATCACCAGCGACAGCGCGTAGCTCACGACCATGCGGACGATGCCGGCCACGATCGGCAGGTGATAGCTGATGCCGAAGCCACCGACGCCGATCAGCGTCAGGCCGATGAAACCGGCGACTGCCGGAATTGCCGCCAGGATGCAGACGTAGCCGCTGTAGATCGAAGCGACGCTGGCGCTTTCGCCCGCGATCACGGGCCATGTCGTCTTCGGCCTGAGCAAGATGGATTGCACGCGTTCGATCAATGACATGGCCGGCTCCTCCGATCGGATGCTGATTTTTCTCGGCCGCCGCGTCGGCGCGGCTCGCCCCTCTCAGGGCCGCATGGTAGCGCTTCGCTTGCACCGCCCAGGGCGGCTGCGGCGTTCAGGCGTTGAGATAGTTCGAGCGGCCGCCGAGCCAGCGTTCGACGTGCCGCGCCGCGGCTTCCGGATCGACATCGAGAAGGCGATCGGCGACGCGGCGAGCTTCGAGGAGGATCTCTTCGTCGGCAACCGGGTCGGCGAAACGCAGCAATGCCGCTCCCGACTGGCGGGCGCCGAGCAGCTCGCCCGGGCCGCGAATTTCGAGGTCGCGCCGCGCGATCTCGAAGCCGTCGCCCGTCTCGAGCAAGGCTTTCAGCCGCGCCTTCGCCGTATCGGAGAGCGGCGCCGAATACAGCAGGACGCAGATGCTCGCCGTCGTGCCGCGGCCGACCCGGCCGCGCAGCTGGTGCAGTTGCGACAGGCCGAAGCGCTCGGCATGCTCGACGACCATCAGCGACGCATTGGCCACGTCGACGCCGACCTCGATCACCGTCGTCGCGACGAGCACGGCAATCTGGCCGCTCGCGAACAGCGCCATCACGGCCGTCTTTTCCGCCGCCGACATGCGGCCGTGCAGCAAGCCGATCATGTGGCCGGGGAAGGCGGCACAAAGCTGGGCGTGGGCAGCGGTGGCGTTCTGCAGGTCGAGCACCGCCGATGCCTCGACCAGCGGGCAGACCCAGTAGACCTGCCGCCCGCGTGCGATTTCGTCGCCGATGCGGGCAATCACCTCGTCGCGCTTCGCGTCGGCGAACAGGCGCGTCTCGATCGGCGTGCGGCCCGGCGGCAGCGAATCGATGGTGCTCACGTCGAGATCGGCGAACAGCGTCATCGCCAAGGTGCGCGGGATCGGCGTCGCGCTCATCATGAGCATGTGAGGCTCGAGCGCCTCGCCCTGGGCATTGCTCTCGCCGAGCTTGGCGCGCAACGCCAGGCGCTGCGTCACGCCGAAGCGATGTTGCTCGTCGATGATCGCCAGGCCGAGCCGGGCGAAGCGGACCTGATCTTCGATCACCGCGTGCGTGCCGACGACGAGCGCCGCTTCGCCCGACTCGACTTGCGCGAGCATCTTCGTCCGCGCCTTGCCCTTGCGGCTGCCAGTGAGCCAGGCGACGGTGATGCCGAGCGGCGAGAGCCAGCCGACCAGCTTCTTGAGGTGCTGCTCGGCCAGGATCTCGGTGGGCGCCATCAATGCGCACTGCCAGCCGGCGCCGATGACGACCGTGGCCGCCAAGGCGGCAACCACCGTCTTGCCGGAGCCGACGTCGCCTTGAAGCAATCGGTGCATCGGCACCCCTCGCCCGAGATCGCGTGCGATCTCCTCGGCGACCCGGTGTTGCGCCGCCGTCAATTGGAAGGGCAACGCGGCGAGCAGGGCGTCGTGCAAGCCGGAGCGGGGCGCCGCGAACGCGGGTGCGCGCTGCTGTTCGCGCTCGCGTTTGGCGCGCAGTTGCGAAAGTTGCTGGGCCAGCAACTCGTCGAACTTGAGCCGATGCCAGGCCGGATGCGAGCGATCTTCCAGCACCTGCGACTCGAGGCCGGGCGCCGGCTGATGCAGGCGGAGCAAGGCCTCGCGCAGGGTCGGCAGATGCGCTGGCGTCGAGCCCGCGGGCAGGATCTCTTCCAGGTCGGCGCGGGCCAGGCCCGCGGCCACGGCCTTGCGCAACACCGCCTGCGACAGCTGCACCGTGCTGGGGTAGACGGGCGTGAGCGCCGTCGGAAGCGCGGTATCGGCGGCCTTGAAGCTCGGGTGCACCATTTCCAGGCCGAAGAAGCCGCCCCGCGCCTCGCCGCGCACGCGCATGCGCCGGCCTTCGGCGAAACTCTTTTGCTGCGACGGGTAGAAGTGCAGGAAGCGGAGCACGAGATCCCCGCTCTCGTCCTGCAGCGTCACGACGAGTTGCCGGCGCGGCCGGAACTGGATTCGCGACGTCGTGACCACGCCCTCGATCTGCCCGACCTCGCCGTCGTGCAGGCTGGCGATTGGAACGACGCGCGTCTCGTCTTCGTAGCGCAGCGGCAGGTGCAGCGCCAGGTCGATGTCGCGTACGAGGCCGAGCTTTTCGAGCGCCTTGTCGGCGCCCGCGGGCGGTGAAGTGGCCATGGGAGAATTTTGCTCGCCGCCCGAGCCATGACGACAGCCTCCTCGCCTTCATCTTCGCTGACGCTCGCCGACTTCGATTTCGCGCTGCCGGCCGAGCTCATCGCCCAGCACCCGGCCAGCGAGCGAAGCGGCTCGCGGTTGCTCGATGCCAGCGCCGCCGCCACCGTCGATCGACGCTTTCGCGAGCTGCCCGAGTTGCTGCGCGAGGGCGACCTGCTCGTCGTCAACGACACCAAGGTGATCAAGGCGCGGCTGCTCGGCGTGAAGGCCAGCGGTGGCACTGTCGAGGCGCTGGTCGAGCGGGTCGGAACCGGCGGCGCGGTTTTCGCCCACGTGCGCGCCAGCAAATCGCCGAAGGCGGGAAGCACGATCCGCTTCGCCGATGCTTTCGATGCCGAGGTCGTCGGTCGCGGCGGCCACAACGGGTCGCTCTTCGAGCTTCGTTTCCCGGGCGATCCGCTCATCCTGCTCGAACGCCATGGCCACGTGCCGCTGCCGCCCTACATCGCCCGCGACGATGGCGCCGACGACGAGCGGCGTTACCAGACGGTCTTCGCCTCGAGGCCAGGCGCCGTCGCCGCGCCGACCGCCGCGCTGCACTTCGATGCGGCC
>JBDTIO010000462.1:0-3328 GCA_039936375.1 Caldimonas sp.
TCGTTCAGTCGCGGTGTTGTTGCGGATGAGCGGGCCGGCAGTGTAGCGTCGGTCAGCGTGCGCCCTTATGGTCCTTCTGCCCGCTGTTCTTGTGCCGGCCTGCGACTTCGCTCTCCTCGGCCTTTTCCTGGGGCAGGTTTTCATCCCGCAAGGGCGCAGGATGAGCGTATTTGGGCTTGTGCAGCGTGCCTGAAATCCGCCTGGTCTCGGGCGCAGCCGTCGAGTCGATTGTCATGAGGGTTCCGTTAACTACCTGGTGGCTCACCATACCCGCCGGGGACACGAGGTTCTGTTCGGCAGCGCACACGGACGGCTTCAATCGTTTGCAGACCGTACGGGCGACCCGCTTTCATGACCAGGCCGGGCTCTCAGGCATGCCGATTGCCGAGGACGTCAGGCAAGTCGCGAGCAGCGGAGCCCGTTGCGGACATAGGGCTTACTTGGAAAGCAGCACTTGAAAGGTAGCATCAGGACAAGCCCCAGTTCACGCGACTCGCGCGCGAACTCTGCTCCTTTGCAGCGACGTCAGGTTCTCATCGCGGCTGCGACAAGCGTGGGTCTGTCGGGCGGCCTGTTCTCCAGCCGCTCGTCCAGCGCGGCAAGCGCCGGGCAACTGCCGAAGTCGAACACCTCCGGTCACTTCGAATTCCTCATTGCGTCGGAAGTCGCGTTCATCGATGCCGCCGTCGATCGGCTGATCCCTTCGGATGCGCTGGGGCAGGGAGCCGTCGAAGCCGGTGTCACGGTATTCATCGATCGACAACTTGCCGGCCCGTTCGGCAAAGCCGTCGACTGGTACATGCAGGGGCCCTGGGCAAAAGGCACCGAGCAACAAGGCTACCAACGGCGGCGCACCCCCGCCGAGGTCTATCGCGCCGCGATCAAGGCGATCGATGCGAAGGCGCAGCAGACGAGGAACATGTCGTTCGACGCGCTGACCGCTGCGGAACAGGATGATGTTCTGCACGCGCTGGAGGACGACAAGATCGACCTCGGCGATGTTTCTGCGAAGACCTTCTTCACACTTCTTTGGCAGAACACCCAGGAGGGCTTCTTTGCCGATCCGATCTATCTCGGCAATCGCAATTTCGTCGGCTGGAAGCTGATCGGCTACCCCGGCCCGCGCTACAACTACGATGGCGCGATCCGCCACTTTGGAGAGCGCTACCCGCTGCCCACCGTCGGCCTCATGGGCCGAGATCCTTCGCGTCAGCCGGCGGGGCCGCTGTGACAACGCGCCTTCCCCCCATCGACGTGGTTCTCGTCGGCTTCGGCTGGACCGCGGCGATCATGGGCCATGAGCTGACCGAAGCCGGGCTCAATGTCGTGGCCATCGAGCGCGGCAAGTTCCGCGACACCGTTCCCGATTTCGCCACCACCCACGACCAGGACGAACTGCGCTACGCCGCTCGGCGCGGCCTCTTCGAGAAGCCGGCACGCGAGACACTGACGTTTCGAAACTCGATCGATCAGACGGCCTTGCCGATGCGCCATCTCGGCTCGTTCCTGCCGGCCACTGGCGTCGGTGGTGCCGGCGTCCACTGGAACGGCCAGACGTGGCGCTTCCTGCCCCAGGACTTCGTCATCCGCTCGCACACGAGTCAACGCTACGGCAAGAAGTTCATTCCGGCCGACATGACGATCCAGGATTGGGGTGTCACCTACGACGACCTCGAGCCGTACTACGACCGGTTCGAATATCTCTGCGGCATCTCGGGCCAGGCCGGCAACGTCGGCGGCGCGATCCAGGCCGGCGGCAATCCGTTCGAGGGCCCGCGCCAGCGAGGCTATCCGCTGCCGCCGCTCGAGCGCAGCTTCATGACCGAGAAGTTCCAGAAGGCAGCGACCGAGGCCGGCTTCAAACCCTTCCCATGTCCGGCCGCCAACACCTCGGCCGCCTACAAGAACCCGCTCGGCGTGCAGATGGGCAAGTGCACCTTCTGCGGTTACTGCGAATGGTTCGCCTGCGGCAACTACTCGAAGGCTTCGCCCCAGACGACGATCCTGCCGGTGCTGCTGGCGAAGAAGAACTTCTCGTATCGCACCGAGTGCGACGTGACCCGCGTCAACCTCGATGCCAGCGGCAAGCGGGCCACCGGCGTTACCTACGTCGATGCGAACGGCAAGGAATTCGAGCAGCCGGCCCAGCTCGTCGTGTTGTGCGCATTCGCGCAGCACAACGTCCACCTGCTGCTGCTTTCGGGCATCGGCAAGCCTTACGACCCGAGGGCGAACGCCGGGGTCGTCGGCCGCAACTACGCCTACCAGATCACCTCGGCGGTCGATGTCTTCCAGGACGACATCGTCAATCCGTTCATGGGCGCCGGCGCCCTCGGCCAGGCCATCGACGAGTTCAACGGCGACAACTTCGACCACGGTCCGGAAGGCTTCATCGGCGGCGGCTACATCGCCTTGTGGAACACCGGCGGACGGCCGATCCTTCAGCAGACGCAGGTGCCCGACGGAACGCCGAAGTGGGGCAGCGCCTGGAAGCGGGCCCGCGCCGAGAACTACCTCTCGGCGATGTCGATCGCGACGCACGGCAGCGTCATGTCGTTTCGCGACTCGTACATCGACCTCGATCCCACCTATCGCGATATCTACGGCAACCCCTTGCTGCGCATGACCTTCGACTTCCACGACAACGAGCTCAAGATGTCGCGCTTCCTCACCGACAAGGCCGCGCTGATCGCCCAGGCGATGAAGCCGCGCTCAATGCACAAGAAGTACCGCGAAGGGCACTACTCGATCGTTCCGTACCAGACGACGCACAACACCGGCGGCGCGGCGATGGGCGACGACCCGATGACCAGCGTCGTCAACCGCTACCTGCAGGTCTGGGACGTGCCCAACGTGTTCGTCCTCGGCTCGAGCGTCTTCCCGCAGAACCACGGCTACAACCCGACCGGCACCGTCGGCGCCCTCGCCTATTGGGCTGCCGACGCGATCCGCAACAAGTATCTGAAGGCCCAGGGACCTCTGGTCCAGATCTGAACGGTTTCGCCGTGAAGCTGCGAACCTTCGTTCTCATCCTCGCCGGCTCGATGGCGATCGTCGGACTGGCCTGCGCTGCCGCTTCCGGCGTCGGGCCTTCGGCGCCGGCAGCCGACAGCGCTGCAATCGTGGCAAGCCCGAACGCGGCGCCGGCGGTGGCACCACCGACGCCCGTCGAGCGCGGCCGCTATCTGGCCCAACTCGGCCACTGCACCGCCTGCCATACAGCGCCCGGTGGCCAGCCATTCGCCGGCGGCTTTCCCATCGACACCGGCTTCGGCAAGATCTACACGCCCAACATCACTTCGGATCGCGAGACCGGAATCGGCGGCTG
>JBDTIO010000463.1:0-4357 GCA_039936375.1 Caldimonas sp.
AACAGCCGTTCGAGATGCCGTCGCCGTGCGGGCTGCCGCCGTAGCCGCCGCCCGAGATCACGTACATCACGTAGGCGCGGTTCTTCAGCGGATCGAAGCCACCCACGCCGAGGTTGCCGCTGGTGCCGGCAGGTGCGCCGAAGAGCTGGCCCGGGATCGCCTTGGCGAGCGCCGCGAAGACCGCCTCGGCGATCCGCTGGCTGACCTCTGCGGCGCAACCCGAGACCGGCCGCGGATAGTGCGCGTAGAGGAAGGTGCCTTCGGGGTCGACGATGTGCAGCGGCAGGAAGGTGCCGGCGTTGATCGCCGCTTCCGGAAAGACGTGCTTCACGGCCAGGTAGATCGACGAGCGCGTGGTCGCGATAACGCTGTTCATCGGCCCCTTGCACGGCGGCGACGAGCCGCTCATGTCGAACGAGAGCTGCGCCCGCTCGATGTCGGCGCCGCCCGTCTTCGTGATGCGCATGGCGATGCGGAGCGCCTCGTCGACGACGCCGTCGGAATCGACGAAGGCCTCGCCGTCGTAGACGCCGTCGTGGATCGTCGCGATCTTTTCGCGCATCTGCCGCGCCGCCCGGCGTTTCAGCTCGACGACGGCGGCATCGACCGTCGCATCGCCATAGCGGTCGAGCAGGTTCGCGAGCCGCGCCTGGCCGGTCGCCAGCGCCGCGGCTTGCGCCTTGATGTCGCCGATGCGCTGGTCGGCGATGCGGATGTTCGACAGGATGATCGAGAGGATCTCATCGTCGAGCACGCCTCGCTTGTAGAGCTTGACCGGCGGCAGGCGCAGGCCCTCCTGCTCGACCTCGGTGGCGTTGGCCGAAAAGCCGCCCGGCACCATGCCGCCGGTGTCGGGCCAGTGGCCGGTGTTGGCGAGCCAGCACCAGAGCTTGCCTTCGCGAAAAAACGGCTGCACGAACTTCACGTCCATCAGGTGCGTGCCGCCGAGATACGGATCGTTGACGATGAAGACGTCGCCGGGGTCGAGCACGATCTTCAGCCGCGCGACGCGCGCTATCACCGCCTGCACCGTGAACTGCATCGTGCCGACGAAGACCGGCAAGCCGAGCTCGCCTTGGGCGATGAGCTCGCCGGTGTCACGGTGATAGATGCCGTCGGAGCGATCGAGCGCCTCGGCGATGACCGGGCTGAAGGCGCTGCGCACGAACGCCAGGTCCATCTCGTTGCAGACTTGCATGAGACCGTTCTGCAGGACGGACAGGGTGATGGGATCGAGCGTCGTCATGTCGGCATTTTGCTCGTGAGGTTCGAGGTGGCGCTCGCGACCACGAGCACGGGGTGGCCGATTGCGCTCATGTCCCCCCGCCGCAGGCCGCTTCGGGCGACATGAGCGGAGCAGAGTGCCCCGGCGGCCCGATCTCGCGCGAGGCGATGCGTGTTCATACCGTCACGATCAGGTTGCCGATCGCATCCACCTCGACGCGGTTGCCCGGCTCGATCACCGTCGTGCAATCGAGCTGCTCGATGATCGCCGGCCCTTCGAAGCGGGCTTCGAAGGGCAAGTGCTCGCGCACGTAGACGGGCGTGTCGAGCCAGCCGCCGTCGAACCATACCGGTCGTGTCGTGCGGCGCGCTTCGGCGAGCGTCGCCATCGGCTTCGCAGCGGCGATGGCGCGCAGCGAGACGGGCTTGCGCTTGCCGATCACCGCCGTGTGCAGGTTGACGAGCACCGGCAGGATCTCGGGCAGCTCGACGCCGAAACGGCGCCAGTAGGCGGCCGCGAACGCGACACGCAATTCCTCGACCGTGACCGCTGCCGACTCGATCGCCACCGGCAGGATGTGACTCTGCCCTTGAAACTGCATGTCGGCACGGTGCAGCGTCACGACGCGCTCGACGGCGACGTTCTCGCGCGCGATCAGCGCCTTGCCGCTTTCGATCTGCGCCGCGAAGACATCGCTCACCCGCGCATCGACGAGCGCTTCCAGCGGCTGATTGATGGTCGCAACGAAATCGTGGCGCAGATCGGCGACGACGCAGCCGAGAGCGTTGGTGAGGCCCGGCCGCGCCGGGATCAGCACCTTCGGAATGGCGAGCTCGCGCGCCAGCGCCGCCGCGTGCAGCGGTCCGGCGCCGCCGAAGGCGAAGAGGGCGAAGTCGCGCGGGTCGTGGCCGCGCGACAAGCTCACCATGCGGATCGCGCCCGCCATCCGGTCGTTGGCGACGCGCACGATGGCCGCGGCGGCCGCGGTCGCGTCGAGCCCGAGCGGCGCACCCACATGCCGGGCGAGCGCGGCGCGGATCGCCTCCATCGAGACCGCGCTCTTCACGGCGAGCAACCGGTCGGGGTCGAGCCGGCCGAGCACGAGATCGGCGTCGGTGATCGTCGGCCGCGTGCCGCCGCGGCCGTAGCAGATCGGGCCCGGCGTCGCACCGGCGCTTTCCGGGCCGACCTTCAGCATGCCCGACGCGTCGACCGAGGCGATCGAGCCGCCGCCGGCGCCGATCGTGTGCACGTCGACCATCGGCACGTGGATCGGCATCGCGTACTCGAGCTCAAGGTCGCTCGACACCGACGGCAGGCCGCCGAGCACCAGCGCCACGTCGCTCGAGGTGCCGCCCATGTCGTAGGAGACGACGTTGCCGAACTCGCCGGCGTATGCGCCTGCCTGCATCGCCGTCGCCGCGGCGGCGATCACGCCGGAGGCCGGGCCCGACATCACCGTCGCCACCGCATGCTCGGCAACGATGCTCGACGACACCGTGCCGCCATTGCCCTGCATCACCAGCAGCTCGCGCGCAAAGCCGCGCGCCTGCAATTCGTTCCGCAGCCGCTCGATGTAGCGATGCAGCACCGGCTGGATCGCCGCGTTCACGGCCGCCGTCGTGCCACGCTCGTACTCGCGGTATTCGGCGACGATGGTGTGCCCCGCCGTCACGTAGCGGTTCGGCCAGACGCTGCGCACGATCGCGGCGGCGCGCGCTTCGTGCTTCGGGTTGATGTAGCTGTGCAGGAAGTGGATGACGACGCTTTCGGCGCCGAGCGCAACGAGCGTCTTCGCCGCAGCCTCGACCTGCACTTCGTCGAGCGGCACGAGCACTTGGCCGTCGGCGTCGAGCCGCTCGTCGACCTCGAGGCGAAAGCGCCGCTCGATCAGCGGCACGAAGCGGCCCTTGAGGCCGTACGGCGTCGGCCGGGTACGCCGGCCGAGCTCGAGCACGTCGCGAAAGCCGCGGGTCGTGATCAGGCCGACCTGCGCGATCTTGCGCTCGAGCATGGCGTTGGTCGTCGTCGTCGTGCCGTGGACGATGGCTTCGAGCTCGCGCGGATCGACGGCGGCCGCGTCGAGCGCAGCAAGGACGCCGAAGGCCTGGTTGTCGGCCGTCGTCGGCACCTTGGCGATGCGCACCTCGCCGGTCGCGTCGTCGACGACGATAAGATCGGTAAAGGTGCCACCGACGTCGATGCCTGCGATGCGGCTCATTCGTGCGAGGGTGTCAGCGTTCCACGGCGACGACAAGCGCCTGGATCTTGCCGTCGATCGCGTCCGGCCCGAAGCGCTCGGCGATCGCCTGCGTCGCCCGGTCACAGGCCTCGTCGAGCGGCGCGGCGTCCCGGGCCTCGATCTCGTTGCGCAGCGGCGTGCCCAGGCAATTCGCCATCGCCGCGATGCGCGCCGACGCCGCGCGACTGCGTGCGGCCACTGTCTCGATTCGCGGCGCGGCGTCGAAGCCGCCGCTCTTGAGGTCCCGCTCGATCGTCGAGGGGTCGTGATAGCCGTGCGGCACGCGCGCCATGAAGCGCGGAGGATCGTCGGGAAAGAGTCCCCGTAAGGCAGTCGTCACCGTGTCAGCGAATTCGTTGTCCTCGATCCGGTCCCAGACGCTGAAGATTAAGATGCCACCGGGGGCGAGCACGCGGCGTGCCTCCGAAAATGCCCGGGCCTTGTCGGCAAAGAACATGACGCCGAACTGGCAGACGACCGCGTCGAACGTCGCGTCGGCGAAAGGCAGTTGCAGCGCATCGGCCTGACGCCATTGCACCGGGCGCGCGGTTCCCACCGCGAAGGCGCGGTCGAGCATCGGCTGGTTCAGATCGGTGGCGACGATGGAAACGCTGTGCGGCAAGCGCGACGCGATCTGCCGCGTCACGACACCTGTGCCCGCAGCCAGCTCGAGCACGCGGGCCACGGGCCTGGCTGCCAAGCGCGTGACCAGGTCGGCGGCGTAAGGCTCAAAGATCATCGGAACAAGGAGCGTCTCGTACAGCTCGGGTATCGAGCCGACGAACAGGGAGTCGGTCTGCGGTTTTTCCATGAGGGAGTCCTTTATGGCTTGTCTCTCATACGCTCAGATGGGTGCGCAGCAGCGCTTCGTCGCTCATCAGGGCCTGCAT
>JBDTIO010000464.1:0-7713 GCA_039936375.1 Caldimonas sp.
TCTCGGCGATCGTCGGCCTGGGCAACAAGTGCGACATCGACGAAGACGACCTGCTCATCTTCTTCGAGGCCGACCCCAACACCAAGGTCATCGCCCAGCATTGCGAGGACCTGAAGGACGGCCGAGCCTTTGCCGAGGTGGCGCGCCGGGTCTCGAAGAAAAAGCCGGTGATCGTGCTGAAGGCGGGTCGCACGGCGGCCGGCGCCAAGGCAGCGAGCTCGCACACCGGCGCGCTGGCCGGCAATGACAAGATATACGAAGACGTCTTCAAGCAGTGCGGCGTGATTCGCGCCCGCAGCCTGCGCGACATGCTCGACTTCGCGCGCGGCGTGCCGATCCTGCCGACGCCCAAGGGCGAGAACGTCGTCATCATCACCGGTGCCGGCGGCTCGGGCGTGCTGCTGTCCGACGCCTGCGTCGACAACAAGCTGACGCTGATGCCGATGCCCGACGACCTCGACGCAGCCTTCCGCAAGTTCATCCCGCCGTTCGGTGCCGCCGGCAACCCGGTCGACATCACCGGCGGTGAGCCGCCGCAGACCTACAAGAACACGGTCCTGCTCGGCCTGTCGGACGACCGCATCCACGCCCTCATCCTCGGCTACTGGCACACCATCGTCACACCGCCGATGGTGTTCGCGCGAATCATGGTCGAGGCGCGCGACGAGATGCGCGCCAAGGGTATCGACAAGCCGATCGTCGCCTCGCTGGCCGGCGACGTGGAGGTGGAGGAGGCCGCGCAATACCTGTACGAGCACGGCATTCCGGCCTATGCCTACTCGACCGAGATCCCGGTCGCTGTACTCGGTGCCAAGTACCAGTGGGCGCGCGGCGCCGGCTTGCTTTGAACGAACTGCATGCAACGCATCTGACATTACTCATCGCGAATGCATTGCATAAACATAATTGACTATCAATTATCCAACCGGACTTCTACATTGGTCACTTGAGCCGGGCTGGGTTCGGCAACGTGGGAGATGGACATGGCGAATGCACTGCTCAATCCGAATCCGCAAGACGCGATTGCATTCGAGCTCAATGCCTACAACGCAGCGTTCTACGAGCTGGGGCTGCGCTGGCATTGGGATCGCGCAAGCTACGAGCGCTTGCTGAAAGAGTCGCCGGTCGCCACCGAGCGCCTCTGCTCGTACCTCACGCATCACCATCCGCACCTGCTGCGCGCCTACGATGCCGACTTCCTGATTGCCGCGATCGAGGAAAAGAAGGCGAAGTCCCTCGAGTCGAGCGCATCGTCGAGCTCGTTCTCGGGTCATTTCAATTGGGCGGATTCGCTGGGCGCCGAGTTGGGCGCCTGACACCCGGGCGCGCCCCGACGCGCAGCGGATGAAGAACGCGACGCTGCGCCAGCTCAAGGTCTTCGAGGCGGTAGCCCGCCTGCGCAGCTTCTCGCGCGCCGCCGAAGAGTTGCACCTGACGCAGCCGGCAGTTTCCACGCAGGTGCGCAAGCTCGAGGCCCACGCCGACAACGTCCTGTTCGAGCAGCTCGGCAAGAAGATCTACCCGACCGCCGCTGGCGCCGAATTGCTGCAGATCAGCCGCGCCATCATCCAGCAGTTCGAAGCCGCCGAGAACGCGATGGCCCACTTCAAGGGCGTCTCGGGCGGCCGCCTCAATGTCGGAGTGATCAGCGCCGGCGACTATTTCCTGCCCCGGTTGCTCGTCGATTTCGCCGGCCGGCACAGCGGCGTGACGCTGAACCTCACGGTGCACAACCGCGCCGGGCTGCTCACCCACATCGCCGACAACCTCACCGACCTGGCGATCATGGTTCGCCCGCCCGTGGGCGACGACACCGTCAACGAGGCTTTCGCGCCGCATCCGTACGTCCTCGTCGCCTCGTCGAGCCATCCGCTCGCCGGCAGGAAGCGGATCCCGCTGGCCGACGTGATCCGCGAGCCGTTCATCGTCCGCGAACGAGGTTCCGATACGTGGAACTCGATGGAAGACGCGTTCGGCGGCGACCTCGCTGACCTCAATATCGCGATGCAGATTCCAAGCACCGAGACCATCAAGCAAGCGGTGATCGCCGGCATGGGAATCACCTTCTTGTCGGCGCACACGGTGAACCAGGAGGCTCATTCCGGAACGCTGTCGATCCTCGATGTGCGCGGGTTCCCCCTGATGCTGAACTGGTTCGTCGTGCATCGGCGCAGCAAACGCCTGCCGCCGGTCGCGCAAGCCTTCAAGGACTACCTGCTCAGCGACGGCGCCGCGCTCATCGCGTCGATCGCGCCTACGGTGAACTTCGCATTGCGCGCACGTAAAGCAACGCGCCGACCTTGACCCGCCTTCAAGAAACTTGACGCAGGTCGAGAGAGCTGCGCGTTTGTCGTCATAAGATGATCGCGCCGATCGCATGCAACTCCAAAGAAGTTCAGCGCTCGGTTCGAAGCATTTTCGGTTCCGCGAAGCGCAGTTTTGCGCGGCACGGTGAATACAAGAACCTAGGAGACAAGCCCATGAGTACGACGATGGTGGCAGCGCGCCTGTCACTCGCGGCAATGGCCGCATTCATCTCGATCGCCGGTTGCGGTGGCGGAAGCGATTCCGCGGTCACGACGGCTCCGCCACCACCACCGCCGCCGCCCACCGGCATCACGACGATCACGATCAATTCGGCCACCGACCCGGCGGAGCCGAGCCAGAACCCGACCTTTGGCGGCACCACGTTCGGCCCGGTCGGCACGTACCAGAAGATCGTCGGCACGGCGACCGGAACGCTCGATCCCGCCGACCCGCACAACGCGGTGATCGCCGATCTGCAGTTGGCCCAGAAAGACGCCAACGGCCTGGTCGACTACTCGATGGATTTCTACATCCTGGCTCCGGTCGATCCGAGCAAGGGAAATCACAAGGTCTTCCTCGAACTGCCCAATCGCGGCGGCAAGCAGTTCGGGAGATTCAACGGCTCGGGCGGCGGCAACAACCCGACCACGGCAGCCGACGCCGGCACCGCGTTCCTGATGAACCAGGGGTACACGCTGGTCTGGGCCGCCTGGGAGCCCACGGCCTCGCGCAGCAGCCCTTCGATGGGCGTCACCTCGGTGGTCGCGAAAAATGCCGACGGCAGCTCGATCACGGGCCCGGACTACGAATACATCGAGTTCGACAACGGCACGACAACTTCCTACACAACGGCCTACAACACCAACAGCACCGACACGACCCAGGCGACGCTGACGGTACGCGACCATCTCACCGATGCCGCCGTTGTCGTTCCCTCGACCGGTTGGACGTGGACCAGCACCAACACGATCGCGCTACTGCCTGCGGGAACCGCGTTCAAGCAAAGCTCGATCTACGAGCTGACTTTCACCGCAAAAGATCCGATCGTCGGCGGCGTCGGCTTCGCCGCTCTGCGCGACTTCACGTCCTTCCTGCGCACCGCGACGGCCGACACCGCCGGCACTGCCAATCCGCTCGCCACGGCCGGCATCACTCGGTACGTGGCATGGACGCTGTCGCAGCCGGCACGGACCATGAACGATTTCGTCTGGCTCGGCTTCAATCAGGATCTGAATGACAAACAGGTGTTCGACGGCGTGTTCAACTGGGTCGGTGCCGGCGACGGCGTCGGCCTGAATTACCGCTTCGAACAGTCGGGCCGCACCGAGCGCAATCGACAGAACCATCTGTACCCGGAAGCGCCGTTCCCGTTCTCCTACTCGACGCTCACCGATCCGCTATCGGGCAAGACCAACGGCCGCGACATGCGCTGCATGGCGACGAGCACCTGCCCGAAGATCATGAATGTCATCTCGGCCAACGAGTACTGGGTCAAGGCGGGCTCGCTGGTTCATACCGACCTCGCGGGCAACGACATTCCCGATCCGCCGAACGTGCGCAACTACCTGCTGTCGGGCACGCAGCACGCCAGCCCGGCCGGCGCCAATTCACTCGGCGCCTGCCAGCAGTTCGGCAACTCGACCGACCAGAACCCGGCACTGCGCGCGCTCTGGGTCGACCTCGACGAATGGCTCGACGGCACGCCGCCGCCGGCCAGCGCCGTGCCGCAGCGTGCCACGGGCACTGCGGTGTTCTCGGCGA
Source organism: Caldimonas sp. (assembly GCA_039936375.1). Lineage (GTDB taxonomy): Bacteria > Pseudomonadota > Gammaproteobacteria > Burkholderiales > Burkholderiaceae_C > Schlegelella_A. Next base: position 4,069 of record JBDTIO010000464.1, read on the forward strand.
CGACGCCGAACTCGCCGCTCGGCATCGGCACGGTCTCGCAGAGCTCGCTCGGCTGGCCGACGATTCCGGGCGTGACGTACACCGGCCTGATCACCGTGCACAACCTGTTCGACTTCGGGCCGCAGTTCGACAAGGGCATCCTTTCGATCAGCCCGCCGAACGCCACCGGCAAGGTCTATCCGTCGTTCGTCTCGAAGGTCGACTCCGACGGCAACGAGATCGCCGGCATCCGCCTGCCCGGTGTCGCCGCGCCCGTCGCGACGACGGCCGGCTGGAACCTGCGCAGCGCCGCGTTCGGGCTGAATGACGGATGCGAGTCGACCGGCACGCTGATCCCGTTCGCGCCGACAGTGGCAGCGAAAGTGGTGGGCGATCCACGCCCGTCACTGGACGAGCGCTATGGCAGCCATGCCGGCTATGTGGCGGCGGTCACGGCGGCGGCGAACAACCTCGCCGCCCAGCGCCTGCTGCTGCCGGCCGACGTGCAGAGCTACGTCACGACGGCGCAGCAGCCGGTCAAGGTGATCGGCAACCCGGTCTACGGCACGTACACCTGGTGAAGATCCGCCGGCATCGCCGCACGAGGGCGATGCCGGTTCACTGACCGATCGCTACCTGATAGTCTGAGCGGCCCGCCATTGCGGGCCGCTTTTTCTTTCCGGCGCGCTGCCGGGTCGCCAACGTCCGAAGGAGCAAGCCATGGCCGCATCGCCGTTCTGGGGCAGTGAAAACGTCATGCAGTCGCTCGGCCTGAGCCCGGACATCCTGGCCCTCGGCGACAGCTGGTTCTGGTATCCGAACAACGACCTGATGATCCCCATCAACTCGATCTGGCTAGGCACCAAGACAGTCCTGGTCAAGGGCAAGAACGGCGCCGAGTTGCGCGAGATGGTCGGCGGAACGCCGCGTCTGTGGGCCGACTTCAGGAGCGCGATGAGCGGCTATCCGACGATCCAGTGCGTGCTGGTGAGCGGCGGCGGCAACGACTTCGCCGGCGTCCAGCACTTCCAGTCGCTGCTCAAGATCGATTGCTCGGCCGCCGCGGTTGCCGACGACTGTTTCGATGCGGGCGATCCGGGCACCGGCATCGAGCGGCAGCCGTGGCGCATGTTGCGCGAGCTGGCCACGAACTATCAAAAGCTGATCGATTTCGTCCACTCGGTGATGCCGACCGTGCCGATCGTCCTGCAGGACTACGACTACGCCATACCGACCGGCATCGGCTTCGGTGGCATCAAGGGCGGCATCTTCGGGCTCGGCGACTGGTTGCAGCAGCCGATGGCCGATCGCGGCGTACCGGCCGCGCTCCGGAACGATGTGGTCCGCCGCTTGATGGACGACTTCGTGACGGTGCTGAAAGCGCTCGCCAGCCCGGCGCAGAACCACGATGTCCATCTGGTCGAAACGGCCGGCACGCTGCAGCCCGGCGACTGGGCCAACGAGATGCACCCGACGCCGGCCGGGTTCACGCGGCTGGGCGAATGCTTTCGGCCGCTGCTCACCCAGCTCATGCCCTGAGGGCGCCGATTCAGCGACCGAACGCGGTCAGCGCGCGCAGATCTACTCGGCCGCGTCCCAGCTTTCAGCGCTGGCACCGGCCAGAGCACGCACCCGTTCCTCGTCTTTCGCGAACTCGGCGGCCGGCCCTTCGTAGGCGATGCTGCCGTTGTCGAGCACGTAGGCGCGATCGGCGACCTCGACGGCAGCGCGCACGTTCTGCTCGACCAGCAGCACCGACATGCCGTCCTTGCGCGCCGAGACGATGACCTCGAAGACCTGCTTGACGATCAGCGGCGCCAGCCCCTGCGAAGGTTCGTCGAGCATGAGCAGGCGCGGATTGAGCAGCAACGCGCGGGCGATGGCGAGCATCTCCTGCTCGCCGCCGGAGAGCTGCCGGCCCTTGTTCCCCTTGCGTTCGCGCAGGCGCGGGAAGAGGTCGTAGACGCGCGCAATCGTCCAGGGCCCGCTGCGTTCGAGCGGCACGCGCAGGTTCTCGTCGACGGTGAGGTTGGCGAAGATGCGCCGACCTTCCGGCACGAAGCCGACACCGAGCGCGGCGATGCGATGCGGGGGCCAGGACGTCGTCTGCTGGCCGAAGATGCTGATCGTGCCTTCGCGCGCGTGGGTCAGGCCGATCAGGCTGCGCAAGGTCGTCGACTTGCCCGCGCCGTTTCGCCCGAGCAAGGTGACAATCTCGCCCTCGCCGACGGTCAGTCCGACGCCGTGCAGGATGTGGCTCTTGCCGTAGAACGTCTGCAGGCCTTGTGCTTCGAGGACGTTCATTCGGTCTTCCCGAGATAGGCGGCCTGGACGCGCTCGTCCTTGGCGATCTCGTCGGCCGTGCCTTCGGCAAGCACCGCGCCTTCGGCCAGCACCATGATTCGATCGGCGAGATGAAAGACGACGCGCATGTCGTGCTCGATCAGCACGATCGTGAGCTTCTCGTCGCGATGCAGGCGCCGGATCAGCCGGGTGACGTCATAGGTTTCCTGGTCGCCCATGCCTGCGGTCGGCTCGTCGAGCAGAAGCAGGCGCGGCCGCAATGCCAGCGACATCATGATCTCGGTGGCGCGCTGGTCGCCATGCGAGAGCTCGCCGACCAGCCGATCTGCCTTTTCGGTAAGGCCACCCATGCCGAGCAGCTCGTCGAGGCGGGCGCGGATCTTCGCGTCGGCCGCGCGCGACAGCCACGGCCGCAAGCGAAGGCCGGCCGCAACCTCGACCGGAATGCGCAGGTTCTCGCGCACGCTCAGCTCGGGAAAGATCTCGGTGATCTGGAAGGTTCGTGCCATGCCGGCGGCGACTCTTTTGTGCGCCGGCCAGGCGGTGATGTCCTTTCCGTCGAAGACGATCGTGCCCGTCGTCGGCGGAAAGAACCCGCTGATCATGTTGAAGAAGGTCGTCTTGCCGGCACCGTTCGGGCCGATCACGGCGCGCAGTTCGCCGGGCTCGACCGTCATCGATACCTGATCGACGGCCACGAGGCTGCCGAAGTGGCGCGAGACGTTCTGGACGCGCAGCAGGCTCATGGTGCGACCCGGCCTACCATGCGATCGATGCGCGACGACGCGCGCGGCACCCGATCCTCCTTCACGAGGCGACCCTGCGCTTGATGATGCCGAGAACGCCGCGCGGGAAGAAGGTGACGACGAGGACGAAGAAGAGGCCGATGAACGACATCCAGTTCTCGGTGTGGCTCGAGACGTAGTCCTGCAGGACGACGAAAATCGCCGCGCCGATGAGCGGCCCCCAGAACGAGCGCATGCCGCCGAGCACGGCCATGATCACGAAGTTGCCGGAGAGCGTCCAGTGCAGTGAGCGCGGGTCGGTGAAGTTGCTGAGCAGCGCGTAGAGCGTGCCGGCCAGCGCGGCGAAGCCGCCGGAGATGACGAAGGAGATCCAGATGTGGCGCTCGACCGGGATGCCGAGGAAGCGCGCCCGCCGCTCGTTCTCGCGGATCGCGATCAGGCTGCGGCCGAGTGGGGAGCGCAACAGCATCGCCATGATCGCCGCCGCCGCCGCGAAGAGCAGCAGCACGAAGTAGTAGAAGGCCTTGTCGTTGCCAGCGATGTCGATCGTCGTGAAGCCCAGGTGCAACGGCACGCGCTGCCAGCCGTTGACGCCGTCGTCGCCGCCGGTGACCGA
>JBDTIO010000465.1:0-4952 GCA_039936375.1 Caldimonas sp.
ACGAGGCACAGCCACCCGTCGGCGCGGCTCTGGAATTCACCGGACAAGGCGCCGAGTATTTCCGGATCTGGGTCGTCAACACAGCGCTCACGGTGCTCACCCTCGGCATCTATTCGGCATGGGCCAAGGTGCGCAAGACTTCCTATTTCGCGCGCAACACGCTGTTGCTGGGCGACTGCTTCGAGTTCACGGCCGATCCGGTGTCGATCCTGCGCGGCCGCATCGTCGCCTTGCTGCTGCTCGGCTTCTACACCTTCGCCTTCGATTTTTCGCGGACGCTCGGCCTGGTCGCCACGTTCGTGCTTCTCGTGCTGGCTCCGCTCCTGCTGGCCAGCGCCACCCGCTTCCGATTGCAGAACACGCGCTGGCGGGCGATCCGCTTCGAGTTCACAGCGACGTGGGCGGAGGCCTACCGAGCGGCGCTGGTCGTGATCGGCTTATGGATTTCGGCCACCGTGATCGGGTCGTTGTTCGGTGTGACCAGCGCGGCGATCGTGACGGGTCTCGTCGCACTCATGCTTCCGTGGATGCACCATCGGCTGAAAGCCTTCCAGCATCGCCACGTTCGCTTCGCCGGCAACGCGTCGAGCTTCCGCTCCGCGGTCGGCGCCTTCTACGGCATCTACGTGCTGGCCTTGCTGATCCTCGTCGCCGTCGGCATCGTCGCGTCGATGGTTACCGGAATCGTGGTGGTCAGCAGCGGTGGCAGGCTGGGCAATCCGAAAACCATCGGCATCATCATCGCCGTCCTCGTGGTGCTGCTGGCTTATCTCGCGTGCTGGCCTTACTTCGCGTCGCGCATCCAGCGTACGGTCTGGGAGCGAACGGCGCTCGGTCCGTTCTCCTTCGAGACGACGATCGCCTTTCGCACCCTGTTTCCGATCGCCCTTCGCAATTTCGTGCTGCTCCTTGTCAGCGCCGGTCTGTACTGGCCATTCGCGTCGATTGCCTGGGCGCGCTATCGCATCGGCTGCATGAGCGTCATCAGCGAAGTGTCGAGCGATGCCTCGCTGGCGGCGATCGACCCGGGCTCGGCCCGAAGCGCCGTCGGTGAAGGCGCTGCCGACTTCTTCGGCCTGGACATCGGCTGGTGACCGTCGTCGATCCGCTCGCGTCGTCGCCGACGTTCCCGGGCCGCTGGCTCGATGGGCGTAGCGCCTCGCCGCATGCCGTTCGGTGCAGCGTCGGTGCCGAATTGATGATCGAGCTCGACGACGGCAGCGGCGCGCTGTGCCATCCGCTCGCGGCCGTCGCCGTAGCCGAGCCGCTGAGCCGCGCGCCGCGACTGTTCGATCTCCCCGGCGGCGGCGTCCTCGCCGTTGCGGAGACGCCCGCGCTCGCCGCCGCACTCTTCGCCGCCGGCCACCGCGAACCCCGGGTCGTCGTCTGGCAGCGCGCCTGGCCGGCCGCGATGCTTGCACTGATGCTGCTCGCCGCGGCTGCCGCCTGGCTTTATCTGGAAGGTCTGCCGCGCGCCGCCGAGTGGGTGGCGGCGAGGCTGCCACCGAATCTCGAACGGCACATGGGCGACCAGACGCTGGCAGCCATCGACCGGGGCATCTACGGGCCCAGCAAGTTGTCCTGGGCGGAGCAACAAGCGATCGACGCGCAGCTGTTGGCGTTCGAAGCGAAGGCCGGCATCGCGCCGACGCGGCGACTCGAATTCCGCTCGGCGAAGGCGGGATCGGGAATCAACGCCTTCTCGCTGCCGGGCGACACCATCATCGTGCTCGACGGCCTGGTCCCGTTCACCGGCAGGGACGAGGAAATGCTGCTGGCCGTGTTGGCGCACGAGGCCGGCCACCAGGCCCACCATCACATGACGCGTTCACTGTTTCGCGCCCTCGGCGGCGCCGCCCTTGCCGGGCTGCTGTGGGGCGACTATTCGAGCGTGGCCAGCAACACGGCGGTCGTGTTCGGCCACCTCAACTATTCGCGCGACGACGAACGCGAGGCCGACGATTTCGCCATCGCCGCTTTGCACCGGGCCGGCATCTCGCCCGCAGCGCTGGCGCGCTTTTTCCTGAAGCTCAAGAAGCTGCCCGCGGCGCGCGACGCGGCGATCCCGGAATGGGCATCGACGCATCCCGATTCCGAGGCGCGCGCGAGCCGGGCGCTCGCGGCGGCCGCAGCGTACGACGAGGCAGCCTCCGCGCCGGCCTCGGGGCCGCAACGCTGACGGGATCAGGCTGTCGCGAAGCGGATCAAGCCGCCCTCGGTGTGCCGCGCCAGTTTTCCGGCCAGCCACAGCGCATGGCAGTGGGCGATCGACTCGCCCATCGCGAAGGTCATCTGGTGCAGATCGAGCTTGCGCTTGAACAGCACGGGCACCAGCTCGAAGGCCGTCTGCGGCGCTTTAGCGCAGGCTTCGAGCACTTCGGCAAAGCGCTCGGCGTGGTGCGCCTGCAGTTGGTCGATGCGCGTATGCAGCCCCTTGAAGGGCCGCCCGTGTGAGGGCAGCACGAGCACGTCGGCCGGGATCGAGCGCATGCGCTCGATCGAGTCGAGGTAGAGCGTCAGCGGATCGGACTCGGGCTCGATGTCGGTGACGCTGACGTTGGTGGAAATGCGCGGCAGCACCATGTCGCCGCTGATGAGCACGCCGCGTGCGGCGTTGTGCAGCGCGATGTGCTCGGGCGCGTGGCCGTAGCCGACGTGGCAATGCCAGTCGTCGCGCGCGCCGCCGCGACCGATCGCGACGGCGGCGCCGCCTAGGAGGCGTCGGAACGACTGCGGCACGGCCGGCACGAGGTTCTTGTAGTAGTTGGTTCGCGCGCCCACCTTGTCGACCGCCTCGGGGTCGGCAGCCAATCCGTGCCGGGCCATGAAGGCGGCGGAGACCGGCCCGCCGAAGCCGGCGCTGGCGCCGCTCGCCATGCGGGCGACGCCGAAGTCGGTGGCGCTGATCCACAGGCGAACGTTCCAGCGCTCGCACAACCAGTGCGCGCAGCCGATGTGATCGGGATGCATGTGCGTGACGATGACGCGAAGCACCGGCAGGCCGCCGAGCGAGGTCTCGAAGATGCGTTCCCAGGCGGCGCGCGTGGCGGCGTCGTCGATGCCGGTGTCGACGATGCTCCAGCCCTGCTGCGTGCCGTCTTCGTCGCGCAGCAGCCAGACGTTGATGTGATCGAGCGCGAACGGCAGGCCCATGCGCACCCAGAGCGCGCCGGGCGCCACCTCGACGACCGAGCCGCGCTCCGGAAGCGTCTCTGCGAACGGATAGTCGAGCTGGCTCTCGAGGGCGTTCATCGACGGCTTTCCATTAGACTTTCGCACCTTACGTAAACGTCAACTTCGAGTGTAGACGCGATGACCGCCGTTGCCCGCCCGCCCCGTGCTCCAAACCCATCGGCCGCCGCCGCGCCGACGTACACCATCGGCGAGCTGGCTCGCGAGTTCGGGGTGACGACGCGGGCTATCCGTTTCTACGAAGATTGCGGCCTGATCGGCCCCGAGCGGGCTGGCCGCAACCGTGTCTACCACGCCCGCGACCGGACCCGGCTGAAGCTCACCTTGCGCGGCAAGCGGCTCGGGCTCAAGCTGGCCGAAGTGAAGGAGCTGGTCGACATGTACGAATCGAGGCGCGACACCGGGCCTCAGCTGCGCCGCTTCCTCGGCGTGCTGGCGCGCCACCGCAACCAGCTCGAGCAGCGGCTCGGCGACCTGCAGACGACGCTCGATGAAGTGCTGGCGCAGGAAACGGCGGCCAGGCGGCTGCTCAAGGCGAGGAAAGCGGCATGACGACCGAGCTCGGCGAGCTGTTCGATCGGAACCAGAAATGGGCTGAGGGCACCGAGCGCAGGGCGCCCGGGTTCTTCACGCGGCTGGTCGCACAGCAGGCGCCGCAGTACCTGTGGATCGGCTGCGCCGACAGCCGGGTGCCTGCCAACGAGCTGGTCGACCTGCTGCCAGGCGAGCTTTTCGTGCATCGCAACCTCGCCAACGTCGTGTCGCACGGCGACCTGAACTGCCTGTCGGTGATCCAGTTCGCGGCCGACGTGCTGCAGGTGCGGCATGTCATCGTCGTTGGCCACTCGCGTTGCGGCGGCGTGATCGCGGCGCTCGAAGGGCGCCGCGTCGGCCTCGCCGACAACTGGCTGCGCTACGTGCAGGACGTGCGCGACAAGCACGCCGCCTGGCTCGACACCGTCGACGAGGAGCGCCGTGTCGACGCGCTCGGCGAGCTCAACGTCATCGAGCAGGCGCGCCACGTCTGCGAGACCACGGTCGTGCGCGATGCCTGGGGGCGCGGCCAGGCGCTCACCGTGCATGGCTGGTTCTACGGCCTGCAGAACGGCCTCCTCGGGGATCTGCGCATGACGGTGTCGAGCAGCGGAGAGGCTGAAGCCGTACACCTCCAGGCGGTCGCCGCGGTACACCGGCGCTACAACGCGAGCCCGCCGCCATGACCGCGGCGCCGGCCTTTCCCGCGGCGCTCACCGACCCCCGTGCCTTCGCCATCGCCAAGGCGATGCTCGAAGGGTTCGATCGCCACTATCGACTTTTTCGCCAGGCCAGCGCCGAAGCGCAGGCCCGCTTCGAGGCGGCCGACTGGCAGGGCCAGCAGCGTGCCCAGGCCCTGCGCATCGAGTACTACGACGCCCGGGTCGCCGAGGCGACGGAGCGGCTACAGAACGAATTCGGCGCCGCGACCTTGCCGATGGACGTCTGGCAGCAGGTCAAGCTGCACTACATCGGCCTGCTGATCGAGCACCACCAGCCGGAATGCGCGGAGACCTTCTTCAATTCGGTGACTACGAAGATCCTGCACCGCAGCTACTTCCGCAACGACTTCATCTTCGTGCGCCCGGCCGTCTCCACTGAATACATCGAGAACGACGAGCCGGCGGCGCTGCCCACCTACCGCGCCTACTACCCGACGCGCGAGACCCTGCGCAGCACCTGGCTGCGCATCGTCTTCAACTTCCGGCTCGAGCGCGAGTTCGACA
>JBDTIO010000466.1:0-6689 GCA_039936375.1 Caldimonas sp.
AATGATGCCCAGCTCGGCGACGCGTTCCGGCGGCGCCGCGGCGAGCGCTTGCGGCGATGGGAAGGTGCGATTGATGTCCGGCCACGGCGTGGCGATCGAAGCACCGAAGCGCTCGACGACGCGCCGCGCCAGCGTCCGCGCTGCCGCGACCGTCACTTGCTGGCCGAGCACGGCGCGAACCGCGAGCTCGAAGCCATCGAGGCTGCCGGGCAGGCGCAGGCCCGGCGCGCCAGGAAGATCGGCGAGGGCGGCGTCGATGGTTGCGGGCGACGCATCGAGATCGAGCCAGCGGCGGGCGGCCGCGATGACGGCCGCGCTGGTCGGACTCAAGTGCGGTGCGAACGCGAGCCGGACCCGCGAGGTTGCCGGATCGAAGCGCGTCTCTATCCAACCAGCCGGGCTCGCTGCGATGGCCCCGGCGCGCAAGGTTCGACGGATCGACAGGCCGTCGACGACTTCGACGTCGGGGATCGCGCGTATCGCGACGAAGTCGAGCAACGCCCGTTCGTCGTGCGGCGCGCGGTAGCCGAGCGTGACCGTGATCGGCTCGTCTTCGCCGAGCTCCGCGACGGCGGTCCGTGGGTCGTCGCGGGACTTTGATGAGCGGCGCAGGCGGGTCGGATTCATGCGGTAGCCATCTACGAACGCCGCGTTGAACCGGCGCAGGCTCTTGAAGCCGCTCGTCAGGGCGATCTCGGCGATCGGCATCTGCGTATCGGTCAACAGGTGCTTGGCCAGCAGCAGTCGCCGCGTCTGAAGATACTGCAGCGGCGTGACGCCGTGCTCGGCGAAGAAGATGCGGCGCAAATGCCGGTCGCTCACGCCGAGGCGGTCGGCCAGCGCCGCGACGCTCGGTGTCTCGCCGGTGGCGGCACTTTCGTCGAGTGTCGACGCCGCCTGCACGGCCAGCGTTCGCGACGCGTCCATCACCGTCCACGGCAGGCCGGGGCCCGGCGCGATCTCCGGGCGGCACTTCAGGCAGGGCCGAAACGCGGCCGCTTCGGCCTGCGCCGGAGTCGAGAAGAATCGGCAATTGCGTTGCGCCGGCGTGCGGACGCGGCAGATCGGCCGGCAGTAGACGCCGGTCGACGTCACGCCGACGAAAAGTCTGCCGTCGAAACGCGCATCGCGCGCGAGGAGGACTTGGTAGGCCGCATCGCCAGTGATAGTCATGGTCTGATTATGGCAATTCCTCCCTCGAAGACTCGCCGTTTCCGGACATCTGGCAGAAGGGCCCGCAAGGCCGCGCTCCACGCCCTTGCCGGGCTCGATGAACCTTTCGCCGCCGATTGGCATTAACCTTCGAACAGGGGTGGCAATGTTTGGAAGTTTTTCGGCCCGAAGCATCGCCGCGGCCGCGCCGAAGCGAAGCGCCGACGCTGCCGACGTGACGCTGCTCGGCCAAGTGGCTGCGGGCGACTTGCGTGCCTTCGAGACGCTCTATCGGACGTATCACCCCCGCCTCGATCGTTTCCTGGGCCTCATGACATCGCGCCGGACGATCGTCGAGGAAGCGCTGAACGACACCATGCTCGTGGTCTGGAAGCGCTCCGACACCTACAACGGTCAGAGCAAGGTCTCGACCTGGATCTTCGCCATTGCGTATCGCACGGCCCTGAAGGCGCTGCGCACGCAGGACGAGCCCCTCGACACGATCGCCGACGAGCTCGCCACCGATGACGCTGGGCCGGAGCAGCTTCTGAGCGCGGGCCAGCGACGCACGGCGTTGAAGCGCGCCCTCGAAGACCTGTCGGTGGAGCAGCGCAGCGTGCTCGTGCTGACGTACTTCCACGATCTGCCGTACGCCGAGATCGCGCGCATCGTCGATTGCCCCGTCGACACCGTGAAGACGAGGATGTTTCACGGGCGTCGGCGGTTGCGCGTCTTGTTGTGCGAGGCCGACCGCCCATGAAGGCACGGATCCTGCCGCTCGGCGGCGCCGAGCATCGGATCACGCAGGAACTGCTGCCCTGGTTCGTGAACGGCACCCTGGACGCTGCCGAGTCGGCGCAGGTGACCGCGCATCTTGGCCACTGCCTCCGCTGCCAGGCCGATGCCGCAGCCCAGGCCCAGGTGCGCGCTCTGAGCGGCATCGCCGAGCCCGACGGCAGCGTCGATCGCGATTGGGCATCGCTGCGCACCAGGCTCGACGTCGCACCGGAAGCGCTCCGTCGTCCACCCGGGGTGAGATCGCGTCCCTGGTGGCGGTCGGGTTTGCAAGTCGCCGTCGCGCTGCAGGCAGCGGTCATGCTCGTGCTGGCCATTGGCTTGATCGAGGTGTCGTCGCGCCGCGAGACGTATCGCGCGCTCGGTACCGCGCCGGTGGCGACCGAAGCCAATGCGATCGCGGTCTTCCGCGCCGATGCCACCGAGCAGCAGATGCGTGCCGCCCTGCGTGCCGCAGACGGGCGCATCGTCGGTGGCCCGACCGCCAGCGACGCCTATTTGTTGCGCTTGAACGATCTCGCTCCCGCGACGCTCGCTCGTCTTCGCGTTCAACCCGGCGTTCTCAAGATCGAGTCGCTGCAGGGGGAGGTGGCGCGATGAAAGCGCTGATCGCCTGCCTGTTGCTGCTGTGCGGCGCGACCCTCGTTCACGCGGCCGATGCGGCCCGCACACCGGCGGCCGCCGAGGCGACGCAGGTGCTGGTATTGCTGAACCTGCCGCCGCCGCACTTCCGGCCCGACGGCAACTACACGTCCGGCTATGCCGACGCCGCCGGCAGCGCGACACGGCGCCGCATCGCCGCGTCGCTGGCGCGCAGCAATGGACTCAGCCTGACGACCGACTGGCCGATGCCGATCCTCGGCCTCGACTGCTACGTGATGGACGTGCCGCCCGCACGGCGCGCCGACGATGTGGCGGCCCTGCTGGCCCGCGATCCGCGGGTCGCCTGGGCGCAGCCGATGAATGTCTTCCGATCGCTCGGCCATAACGATCCCTTGTTCAGCCTGCAGCCGGCGGCGCGGGAATGGCATCTCGGCGAGATGCACGAGACGTCGACCGGCCACGACGTCCGGGTCGCGATCATCGACAGCGGTGTTCAGCTCGATCATCCGGATCTCGTCGGCCAGGTGGCGATGAGCGCGAATTTCGTGGCCGAGCGCGGCGACCGCGGCGATCGTGCCGAGAGCCACGGCACGGCAGTGGCGGGCATCGTCGCCGCGCGCGCCGACAACCACGTCGGCATCGCCGGCGTAGCACCGCGGGCGCGCCTGTTCGCGTTGCGCGCCTGCCGGCAGGCCAGCGCGGCCGATACGCTGTGCACCAGTCTCAGCCTGGCCTTGGCGCTGCATGCGGCCATCGATCGAGGCGCCCAGATCATCAACCTCAGCCTCGGCGGGCCGCCCGACCGGTTGATCGAGCAGCTGGTCGAGGCCGCGCTCGCGCGCGGCGTCAGCGTCGTCGCCGCCGCGGACCGGACAATGCCGCGGGGCGGCTTTCCGGCCGGCCTTCGCGGCGTCGTCGCCGTCGTCGACGAAGCGCCGGGCGCGGCTCCTGCCGGCATGGTCGCGGCACCGGGTACCGACGTTCCCGCGACGCTGCCCGGCTCGCGCTGGGCATTGGTGTCCGGAGCCTCGTATGCGGCGGCGCACGTCAGCGGCCTGCTCGCGCTGATGCTCGAGGCGCAGGCGAGGGCGAAGGGCACGCGTGCGGCCGTCGCCGGCGAGCTCGTCGTGCGGCCCGACGGCCGCATCGACACCTGCGCCAGCCTGAGCCGTGCCGCTACGGCCTGCGCCTGCGACTGCGCTACCGCGGCACAGATGGCTGTCTCGATCACGCAGCCCTGACGTGCGACTGGCCCGGCCCTTGCTGTGGTGGGGCCGCGGCCTCGCCTGCGCGGCAGGGGGCCTGCTGCTCGCCACCGCGGCCCGTGCCCAGCTCGGCGCCAGCATCGCTGTCGATTCCGACTACCGCTATCGCGGCGTGTCGCTCAGCGATTCGAAACCGAGCGCGCGCCTGACGCTGAACTACGACGCGCCCGAGCGCTGGTACGCGGGCGCTTCGGCGACGCGAGCGACCTTGACACAGGACACCTACAGCCAATGGCTCGGCTACGCCGGCTGGGCGACGGCGGTCGTCGACGGCCGCAGTTTCGAGATCGGCTTCGATGCGTCCCACTTCACCGGCGTCTCGGGCTACGACTTTGCCGAAGCGTATGCCGGAATCCTGGCGCAGCGCTGGAGCGCGCGGCTGTACTACGCGCCCGACTACTACGGTCGACACGTGCAGGTCGTCTATGCCGAACTCAACGCCCACGTGCCCATCGATCAGCAATTCCGCCTTTTCGCTCACGTCGGCGTGCTCGCGCCGTTCGGCGGTGCCGGTGGCGATGCCGACCAATCGCGAAGCGATGTCAGCGCCGGTGCGGGTCTCGTCGTGCGTGGTTGGGATCTTCATCTCGCCGCCGTGGCAGCGACGCGGCGCGGCCCGTATCCGGCGGTCTTTGGCGGACGGCGCGCCGCGCTCGTCGCCGGCGCCTCGTTCTCCTTCTGAGCTGCGCAGTCAGCCATTTGAACCTTTCAAGCTTGGCCTGGCATTGACGGTTGCCGTCACGTGCACGACGCACGCGCCGGGTGCCAACGAGGAGAAGCCCATGCATACGCTGCAAAACGTTCTTGCCGGAGGGACGGCCTGTCTCGCGACCCTGCTTCTCGCCTCCTGCGGCGGCGGTGGTGGCGGCGGCTCGATGGGCTCGACGACGGGCGCGACGACGACCGGCTTCGTCGCGACGCACCTGGTCTCGAACATCAACACGGCAAGCAATCCCTACAGCAGCGCGAACGCCGATACCCATCTCGTCAACGCCTGGGGCATCGCCTTCAATCCGCAGGGCTTCGTCTGGGTCGCCAACAATGGCACCTCGACCTCGACGCTCTACGACGGCAACGGCGTGCCGCAGTCACTGGTCGTGGCCATTCCGCCGGGCGCGGCTGGCAACGCCGATCCGACCGGGATCGTCTTCAACGATTCGTCTTCCTTTGTCGTGACGCAGGCCGGCGTCAGCGGCGCGAGCGCCTTCATCTTCGTCGGCGAGGCCGGCACGATCTCGGGCTGGTCGCCGGCCGTGAACATGAACAACGCCGTGCGCGTGGTCGATGGCGCGGCGCAGGGCAAGGTCTACAAGGGTCTCGCCATCGCCAGCCAGGCCGGGGCGCTGCGGCTCTACGCAACCGACTTCCACAACGGCAGGGTGGACGTCTTCGACGCCAACTTCGCACCGGTCGTCAGCGCTGGCGCATTCAGCGACGTCAATCTGCCGGCCGGCTATGCGCCGTTCGGCATCCAGGCGATCGGCAGCCAGATCTTTGTGAGCTACGCCATGCAAGATGCCCAGGCGCGCAACGAGGTGCTCGGCGCCGGCCTCGGGGCGGTCGACGTCTTCGATACCGCAGGCGCCCTTATCACACGCCTGATCGCGCCGGGCGGCAAGCTCGACGCACCGTGGGGCATGGTCGTGGCGCCGGCCAGCTTCGGACCGTTCGGCAACGACCTGCTGGTCGGCAACCTCGGCGACGGCACGATCAATGCCTTCAATTCGACGACGGGTGCCCTTGTCGGCACGCTCGCCGACGGCAACGGTACGGCCATCGCGATCGATGGCCTCTGGGGCCTCGCCTTCGGCAACGGCATCAATTCACAGCCGACGACGACGCTCTTCTACGCCGCCGGGCCGGCCGGCGGAACGAATGGCGTGTACGGTCGGATCGACTTTCACTGATCGCGTGAGCGGTCGCCTTGAACCACCGAGGAGCTCTCATGCGAATCCTGTCCCTGATCGTTGCCGGCATCAGTCTCGTCTTGTCGATATCGACCGCCCATGCTGCAGGAGGGGGCGGCGGCAGTAGCGGTGGTGGCGGCGGCGGCGGCGACGATGAACGCATCGTCAACGACGCTGACTATCGAGCCGCGATGATCGCCGTCAAGGCCAGCGACTGGAGCCAGGTCATCGTCCGGATGAATGCCTACGTGGCCCGCGCTCCCGGCGATGCCGATGCCTGGAACGAGCTCGGTCACGCCTATCGCAAGACGGGCGATCTGAACAACGCGTTCAAGGACTACGACAAGGCCCTGCAGATCGATCCCAAGCATCGCAACGCACACGAATACCTGGGCGAGGCCTACCTGCAGGCGGGCGATCTCGGGCGCGCCGAGGTCGAGTTGCGCGCGCTCGACTCGCTTTGCTTCCTGCCCTGCGAGCAATTCAGCGACCTGAAGGAGCAGGTTCGTCTCTACAAGATCGCGCATCCGCCGGTAGCGACGCGATGAACCGGCACGATTCATGCCTACGGTTGCATCGAAACTCGGTGGAGCTCCATTGAACGACACACATTCCATCGACCCTTGGGTACCGCGCGCGCACGCCGTGCTGCGCATCGTCGTCGGCTACCTGTTCCTGCAGCATGGCAGCGCCAAGCTGCTCGGCTTTCCGCACGTCGCGGCGTTCGATAGCCTGCACCTGATGTCGCTGCTCGGCCTGGCCGGCGTTCTGGAACTGGTCGGCGGCGCGCTGATCCTGGTCGGTCTTTTCGTGCGGCCGGTGGCATTCGTCCTTTGTGGCGAAATGGCCGTCGCCTACTTCATGGGTCATGCGCCACGTGGGAATTTTCTCTTCCCGACGCTGAATCAGGGTGAAGCGGCGGTCCTGTATTGCTTCATCTTTCTCTTCCTCGCGGCGGCCGGCGCCG
>JBDTIO010000467.1:0-2937 GCA_039936375.1 Caldimonas sp.
CGTCTTCATCGGTGTCGCTGACCTTCAGCGCCACGTTCGACTGCAGCTCGCGATCGAGGCGCTCCCTGATCTGCCGGCTCGTCACGAACTTGCCTTCGCGGCCGGCGAGCGGCGAGTTGTTGACGCAAAAGTTCATCGTCAGCGTCGGCTCGTCGACCTGCAGCATCGGCAGCGGCAGCGGCCGCTCGAGGTCGGTCAGCGTCACGCCGATGCCGATGCCTTCGATGCCGTTGATGAGCACGATGTCGCCCGGGCCAGCCTCGGTCGCTTGCTGGCGCTCGAGACCTTCGAACTTCAGCACCTGGTTGACGCGCGCCTTGATCGGCGTGGAATCGGGGCCGGAATAGACCGCGACGTCCTGCATCGGCTTCAAGGTGCCCTGGTTGATGCGGCCAATGCCGATGCGGCCCACGTACGTGGAGTAATCGAGCGAGCAGATCTGCAGCTGAAGCGGGTCATCGGGCGAGCCTTCGTGGGCTGGCACGTGGCTCAGGATCGCATCGAACAGCGGCGCCAGATCGGTGCCGGTCTCGCCCTTCGTCAGCGTCGCCCAGCCGTTCAGCCCGGAGGCGAAGACGACCGGGAAATCGAGCTGCGCTTCGGTGGCGCCGAGCTTGTCGAACAGATCGAAGGTGGCGTTGACGACATAGTCTTCACGCGCGCCCGGCCGATCGACCTTGTTGACGACGACGATCGGCTTCAGCCCGAGGGCCAGCGCCTTGCGCGTGACGAAGCGCGTCTGCGGCATTGGCCCTTCCACGGCGTCGACCAGCAGCAGCACGCTGTCGACCATCGACAGCACCCGCTCGACCTCGCCGCCGAAGTCGGCATGGCCCGGCGTGTCGACGATGTTGATGTGCGTGCCCTTCCGTTCCACCGCGCAGTTCTTGGCCAGAATGGTGATGCCGCGTTCCTTCTCGAGGTCGTTCGAGTCCATCACCCGCTCCGCGACCTTTTCGTGGGCGCGGAAGGTACCGCTCTGGCGCAACAACTGGTCGACGAGCGTGGTCTTGCCGTGGTCGACGTGGGCGATGATCGCAATGTTTCTGATCTGGCGGGTCATGAGAAAAGGCTTTCGGGTTCTTCGATTCGGAGCCCCACCGCCGCACTGGCGCCGGCGACTTCGGCGGGACTGAGCAGGCGGGTCGCGATGAGCTCGCCGCCGGCGACGTGGCCGGTGCCGAGAAAGGCGCCGTCGGGGCCGTGCACGCGCACCTGCGGCGCGTCGGCGAGGGCAAGGCGGCGGCGCACGCCGGCGAGGAAACGGCCGGCGTCTTCGGCATCGAGCAAGACCTTAGGCGAATCGGCGACGAGCGCGTGGGCCGGCAACAGTGCTGCATCGAGCTCGCTTTCGTCGAAGTCTTCGAGGCTTTCGATCGGCAGCGCCGCGTCGACCGTCAATCGCCCGCTCGCCGTGCGGCGCAGCGCCGCGAGATGGGCGCCGCAACCGAGCGCCTCGCCGATGTCCTCGGCGAGCGTGCGAATGTAGGTGCCCTTGCTGCACACCACGTCGAGCAGCCAACGATCACCGTCGCCCTCGACGACGGCTATCGAATGGATCATCACGGCACGTGCTTCGCGCTCGATGTCGACGCCGGCGCGGGCATAGGCGTAGAGCGGCTTGCCGTCATGCTTCAGGGCCGAGTGCATGGGTGGCACTTGGTGGATGGCGCCGACGAAACCGGCGCTAACGCGCTCGACGTCGGCACGCATGACGGCGACCGGGCGGACACGAAGCACCTCGCCTTCCAGGTCGCCGGTCGTCATGGTGACGCCGAGCTTCAGCGTGGCGAGGTAGCGCTTGTCGGCATCGAGGCTGGCCTGCGCGAACTTGGTCGCCGCACCGAAGCAGATCGGCAAGAGGCCGGTGGCAAGCGGATCGAGCGTGCCGGTGTGGCCGGCCTTCTCCGCGCGATAGAGGCGCTTGGCCTGCTGCAGCGCCGCGTTGCTCGTCACGCCGAGGCCCTTGTCGAGCAGCAGCACACCGTGCACGGCACGGCGCACGACGCGCGGGCGAGCGGTCTTCACGTTCTAGTCTTCCTTGGCACGGGTCGAGTTTGCCTTGGCGATCAGCGCCGTCAGCTCGGCGGCGCGCTCGGTCGTGCGATCGAACTTGAAGTGCAGAGTCGGCACGGTGTGAATCTGCAGGCGCTTGAACAGGCCGTTGCGAATGAAGCCGGCGGCCTCATTCAGCGCCAGCTCGCAATCGGCGGTATCGCCGACGAGCACCGAAAAGAAGACCGTGGCGTGCGCGTAGTCGGGCGTCACCTCGACCGCATGGATCGTCACCATGCCGATGCGCGGATCCTTCAGGTCACGGATCAACTCGGCGACGTCGCGCTGGATCTGGTCGGCAACGCGAAAGCTCCGGTTCGGGATCGATGGTTTGTGTCGCATGGTTCTGCTCTCGTTGGCTCGCAAACAAGAACCCCGCCGTCTTTTGGAGGGCGGGGTTCGGAAGGGAGCCGGGTCCGCCTACAGCGTTCGCGCGACTTCCTTCACCTCGAAGAACTCGAGCAGGTCGCCTTCCTTGATGTCGTTGTAGTTCTTCAGCTTGATACCGCACTCGAAGCCGGTCGCAACCTCGCGAACGTCGTCCTTCATGCGGCGGACCGACTCGACCTCACCGGTGTAGATGACGACGTTTTCGCGCAGCAGGCGGAAGCGCGCGCCGCGGCGAACGACGCCGGCAGTGACCATCGAGCCAGCCACCGTACCGATCTTCGACGCCACGAACACGGTGCGGATCTCGGCCGTACCGATCGTCTCTTCGCGCTGCTCGGGCGCCAGCATGCCGGTCATCGCCGCCTTGATCTCGTCCACCGCGTCGTAGATGATGTTGTAGTAGCGGATGTCGACGGCGTTGTTCTCGGCGAGCTTCCTCGAGCCGGCATCGGCGCGCACATTGAAGCCGATGATCACGGCCTTCGATGCGAT
>JBDTIO010000468.1:0-8428 GCA_039936375.1 Caldimonas sp.
GCCGCGAGCGCGGCGCTCGTTGCTTGGCGGCGTGGCGCTGATCGGCATCGGCGTTGCGCTGGCGCTGCTGCCGCCGATCGGCGGCCTGCCGCTGGCCGCCTATGCGGCCGTCGCCTGCCTGCTCATCGGCGGCATCGCTTGCGTGCCCGGCGGCGTCGGCTTGCTGCTCGCTGGCATTCGGCCGTCGCGCCGGCCGCTCGTGCTGCTCGCCGTCGAACGCGCCCGCCACGAGCGCGACAGCGCGACGATCGCCGTCGCCGGCGTCGTCGCCAGTCTCGCCTTGTCGGTCGCGCTGACCGTGATGGTGAGCAGCTTTCGCGACGCCGTGACGCACTGGCTCGACACCGTCTTGCCTGCCGACCTCTACGCCCGCATCGGCATCGGGCCGGCGAGCGGCGACCTGGCAACGCTGCCGCCGCGCCTGCCCGCTCTCGCCACGACCTTGCCCGGCGTGCGGCGCGCCGAAGCACAACGCGTCGTGCAGGTGTCCTTCTCGCCGTCCCGGCCCGCGGTCGCGATCATCTCGAGACGGCTCGACGACCCCGCGAAAGAGTTGCCGCTGGTCGGAGAGCTGCTCGAAGCGCCTGCCGACGTCGTCGCGGCCTACGTCAGCGAACCGGTCGTCGCACTCTATGGCGCGCGCCCCGGCGCCCGCTTCGCGCTGCCGCTGCCGGATGGCCGCAGTGCGAGCGTCTTCGTCCGCGGCGTCTGGCGCGACTACGCACGCCAATACGGAGCGATCGTTCTCGATGCACGCGACTGGCGCCGCCTCACCGGCGACGAGCGCATCAACGACCTCGCACTGTGGCTGGCGCCCGACGCCAACACGGGCCTCGTCGAGGCCGGTCTGCGCCGATTGAGCGACAGCCTCGGTGGCGACGGCAACCTGCTCGAATTCGCCGCGCCGCGCGAGATTCGCGCCGCATCGCTGCGCATCTTCGACCGCAGCTTTGCCGTAACCTACTGGCTGCAGGCCGTGGCCATCGCAATCGGCCTGTTCGGCATCGCCGCCAGCTTTTCAGCGCAGGTGCTGGCGCGGCGCAAGGAGTTTGCGCTGCTCGCGCACCTCGGCCTGACCCGCCGTCAGATTCTCGGCGTCGTCGTCGCGGAGGCCGCCGTCTGGACCAGCGTCGGCGCCGTGCTGGGCCTCGGACTCGGCATCGCCGTCAGTGCCGTGCTCGTCGAGGTTGTCAACCCGCAGAGCTTTCACTGGACGATGGAGATGCTGCTGCCCTGGCTTCGTCTGGCGGCGCTGTGCGTCGCGGTCGTCGTGGCCGGCACGCTCACCGCCTGGATCGCGGCCCGCGCCGGCGTCGGCCGCGACACGACGCTCGCCGTCAAGGAAGACGGCTGATCAGCCGAGGCCTTTCGTTTCGCCGAGCCGCTTCTCGAGCTCGGCGACCAGCGCTCTCGCCTCGTCGCCTTCGGGGATCGGCCGGCCGCTGTCGCGCCATTCGACGGCGGCCTTGAAGCCGTCGGCCTGGGCCTGGCGGCGAAACCAGAGCCCTTCGGGGTTGTGCCGGGTCACGCCGTCGAAGACGGTGGCCAGCGTTTGCGCCTGTTCCAGCCCCATCGTCAGCATGACCTGGTTGACGACGAGCTTGTGCATCGCGAGATGCGAGCGCGGCACGCCGGCGATGCGATCAGCGAGCGTGTCGCAGGCTGCGTCGAGCTCGGCGGCCGGCGCGGCGATGTTGGCCAAGCCCCACTCGGCCGCCTGTGCGCCGGTGATGAGATCGCCGGTAAGCATCAGCTGCTTGGCGCGTGCCGGGCCGAGACGAAAGGTCCACATCGCCGTGGTCGGGCAACCCCAGACGCGGGTCGGCATGTAGCCGATCTTCGCGTCATCGGCCATCACCAGAAGGTCGCAGCAGAGAGCGATGTCGCTGCCGCCGGCGACGGCATAGCCGTGCACCTTGGCGATGGTCGGCTTGGCCGAGCGCCAGAGAGCCATGAAGTCTTCGGTGTAGCGCTTCATGACGGCGTAGTCGACCATCGAGTCCCAGGGCTGGCTCTCCTGCTGCAACGGGTGATCGACCGTCCCGTTTCTGGCCGAGCCTCCTTCGGCGAGCACGACAAGGTCATAGCCGGCGCAGAAAGCTCGGCCTTCGCCCTCGACGACGATGACGTGTACCTCGTCGTCGTGCTCGGCCCATTCCACCGCCGCGCGAATCTCGCCCGGCATGTGCAGGTCAATCGCGTTGAGCCGATGCGGCCGATTCAGGCGCAACCGGGCGATACGCCGGTTGCGCGCGTCGTGCGCAATCGTCAGCGAGCTGAACGGCGGCATGGCGACGCTTTCGTGCCGTTCAGTTCGTGGCGAAGCAATAGAGCCGCGCGTCGCCGCCGGTCGCCTTCAGCGCCTCGATGCCGCAGCCGCGCGACTGGTGCGACGAGTTCCACGACTTGGCCGGCACGCTGTCGTCGAGGCCGGTGCGATCGCTGTGGCCGAGCATGGCCGCGCCTTCGCTGCCGCTGGTCCAGTTGTGGCAAGTGCTGTCGACGTTGCCGATGATCGCGGTGCCGTCGGGCTGCGAGCCGGTCAGGATGTCGTGCATGTTCGGCGTGTCGCCGCGGCCGTTGACGACCTCGCCCTTCTCGGTTAGCGCCGTCTGCTTGTTGAGATTGTTGACGCCGTGCAGCTCGGTCACGGTCTGCGCGACGACGACGCCCTTGGCGTTGCGCCACGGCCCCGTGCCGATCCGGTCGCGCGCGTTGACGCCGGGCGCGCCGGGAACCGGCACGGTGCTCAGATAGGCGTGCCAGGTGTGCCCGGTCGAGCCGGCGGCGCTGGCCAGCGAGGTGCAGAGCCGATCGGCTCCGGCCAGGCCGCCGAGGTCGGCGCCCTTGCCGCCATTCGTGCTCGAGACGAAGAAGGTCATGTCGGGCTTGGCCGTCATCGAGCCGCAGGCGGCGAGGATGCCCGCCGCGGCCGCAACGGTGAGAATCGTGACGAGCTTCGATCGCTGCATGAGAGCACCTCCCTGTGATGAAGCCATGATTCTCGCCGCGGAGCGGCAGACGCGCGCCAGACTAGTGCAAAGCCGGCGGCGCTTCAAGCGGCGTTCGCCTTGGCTGTCGGCAGGAAGGCCACGCGAGATGCGCCCACGCCGCGCCGTGGCATCCTCCGGCGGTGCCATCGCGTCGAGCTGTTTCATTCGCCCTTGCCGCGGCTTGTGTGCCGCAGCGGAGTTTGTCGTCGACCCGGCCAGTGGCGGCCGACGGCCTCGCCTTCCCGCGCGATTTCGGCGCCCATCCCGCGTCCCGGATCGAGTGGTGGTATGTCACCGGTTCACTGGAAGCGTCGGCCCGCCTCTGGGGTTTCCAGATCACCTTGTTTCGCGCCGCGACCGGCATTTCCGGCAGCGCCGGCCGCTTTTCCGCAGATCAGCTCGTCTTCGCTCACGCGGCGATCAGCGACCTGGCGCAGGCGCGCCTGCGCCACGACCAACGCATCGCGCGTCGCGGCTTCGGCATCGCTGACGCGTCGACCGAGAACACCGATGTGTTTGTGCGCGGCTGGCGCCTCGAACGTGACGGCGGCGACGGCCTCAGCCGCTATCGAGCCATCGCCGCGAGCGAGAGCGGCGGCTTTCGCTTCGATCTCGTCCTCGAGGCGACGCAACCGGTGCTCCTGCAAGGCGCCGACGGCTTTTCGCGAAAAGGGCCGAACCCGCTGCAATCGAGCCGCTACTACAGCGAGCCGCAACTCGCGGTGCGCGGCACCCTCGGCCTGGATCGCGACGAGCCGGTCAACGTCAGGGGCCGCGCCTGGCTCGATCACGAATGGAGCGATTCGCTGCTCGGCGCGAGCGCAGTCGGCTGGGACTGGGTCGGCATGAATCTCGACGACGGCGCCGCATTGATGGCGTTTCGCGTGCGCCGCGCCGACGGCACGACGCTGTGGACAGGCGGCAGCTTTCGCGCTGCCGCGGGTCCAACGCAAAACTTCGCCGCTGCCGGCGTGTCGTTCCACGCCGGGCGACGCTGGACGAGCCCGGCCTCGCGGGCAAGCTATCCGGTCGAGTGGTCCGTCGTCACGCCGGCCGGCTGCTTCGACGTGAAGGCGATGCTCGACGACCAGGAGCTCGACAGCCGGGCCAGCACCGGCTCGATCTACTGGGAAGGCATCGCCCAGTTATTCGACGCCGACGGCCGCAAGGTTGGCCGCGGCTATCTCGAGATGACGGGCTACGCGGCGCCGCTGGCCTGGTGATCAGTGCGCGCCGCCGGCGCCGAAGCCGGCACCGGGCACCGGCTTCGTCATCCAGACGAAGACGAGCAAGACGACGAACATGGCGGCCGAGATATAGAACAGATCGGTCGCCGCCATCGTGTACGACTGCTGGTCGACCATGCGGTTGATCGTCGCCAGCGACTGCGCCGGGTCGTAGCCGCTCGCGCCGAGCTGGTTCAAGGTGAGCGTCGCCGCATCGTTGCTGCGCGTCACCGATTCGGCGATCTGTGCGTGGTGCAGGATGGCGCGGTTTTCCCACGCCGTCGTGAAGATGGAAGTACCGATGGCGCCCGCCGTGATGCGCACGAAATTGCTGAGGCCCGCGGCCGCCGGCATCTTGTCGGGCGTGAGGCCGGAGAAAATGATGGCCTGCAGCGGAATGAAGAAGAAGGCCATCGCAGCGCCTTGCAGGATCGTCGGAATGAGGATGGTGCCGAAGTCGGCCTGCGTGTTGAAGCGCGACCGCATCCACAAAACGACGCCGAAGCCGAGGAAGGCGACGGTCGCGAGCTTGCGCGGATCGATCTTCGAGACGTTCTTGCCGACCCAAGGCGACAGGATGATCGCTAGCACGCCGACCGGCGCAATCACCAGACCGGCCGCGGTTGCCGTGTAGCCCATGTACTCCTGCAGCCAGAGCGGCAGAAGGACGACGTTGGCGAAGAAGATCCCGTAGGCGACCGAGAGCGACAGCGTGCCCCAGAGGAAATTGCGGCCCCCGAACAGGCGCAGGTCGACGACCGGGTTCTTTTCGGTGAGCTCCCAGGCGAGGAAGAAGGCGAAGCCGATCACCGCCGTCGCGGCGAGGACGACGATCTGGGTCGAGTTGAACCAGTCGAGCTCCTTGCCCTTGTCGACCATGATCTGCAGGGCGCCGACCCAGACGATCAGGAGGCCGAGGCCGACGTAGTCGAGCTTGGTCTTCTTCGGCCCCGGATCGCGCGAGCGGTAGATCGACCAGGTGATCGCCGCCGCGATCAGGCCGACCGGAATGTTGATGTAGAAGATCCACGGCCACGAGATGTTGTCGGTGATCCAGCCGCCGAGCAAGGGCCCTGCGACCGGCGCGACCAGCACCGTCATCGCCCACATCGCCATCGCCGTGCCCGCCTTGGCGCGCGGGTAGCTCGACAGCAGCAAGGTCTGCGACAGCGGAATCATCGGCCCGGCGACCAGGCCCTGCAGGACGCGAAACGCGATCAGCATGCCGATGTTCGGCGCCAGGCCGCACAGCCACGACGCGATCACGAAGAGGACGATGCTCGAGACGAACAGGCGCACCGGTCCGAAGCGTTGCGTCATCCAGCCGGTCAGCGGCACCGAGATCGCGTTGGCGACGGCGAACGAGGTGATGACCCAGGTGCCTTGCGACGGGCTCACGCCCATGTCGCCGGCGATCGCCGGAATCGAGACGTTGGCGATCGACGTGTCGAGCACGTTCATGAAGGTCGCGAGCGACAGCGCGAGCGTGCCGAGAACGAGCGCGCCGCCTTGCAGCGGGGCCGGCACCGCGCCGGCGGAAGCAGCCATCAGCGCGAAGCGACGGAGGCCGGACCCTGAGCGACCGCCGACGAGCGGCCGGCCCGCGCCGTGCGCGGCAGGGCCGTTTCGCCCGGCGAAGCGTGGCCGACGTTGGCGGCGATGATCTTCTTGACATCGGCGTCGGCGGCGGCGTTCGAGTCGTCGAACACGGCGGTCGACGAATGCGTGGCGTGGTCCGACGCGTCGGTGAGCATGCGGCCTTCGGTCTTGCTGACGTCGGCCTTCGCATCCATCGACAAGCCGACGCGCAAGGGATGGGCCGCGACCTCGCGAGGATCCAGGCCGATCCGCACCGGCACGCGCTGCACGATCTTGATCCAGTTGCCGGTGGCGTTCTGCGCCGGCAGCAAGGCAAAGGCGGCACCCGTGCCGGCGCCCAGGCCTTCGATCGTGCCGTGGTAGCCGACCTTCTTGCCGTAGACATCAGCCTGCAGCTCGACCGGCTGGCCGATGCGAAGATTGCGGAGCTGGCTTTCCTTGAAGTTGGCGTCGACCCAGACGTCTTTCAGGGCCACGACCGAGAGCAGCGGCGTGCCCGCCTGAACCCGCTGGCCGAGCTGGACGCTGCGCCGTGCCACATAGCCGTCGATCGGTGCCAGCAGGTCGACCCGGCGCAGTGCCAGATAGGCCTCGCGCACGCGGGCGGCCGCACGCAGCACGTTGGGCGATTGATCGACCGGAACGCCTTCGGTCAGCGACTGGTTCGAGGCGAGCTGCTCGCGCGCCGCCGCGGCGCCCGACTGGGCGGCCGTCAGGGTCGTCTTCGCTGCGGCGAGCTGGGCCGTGGCGTGGTCGAACTCCTCCTTGCCGACGGCACCGGTGGCGACCAGCGGCTGGCGCCTGGAGACATCGTCCTGAGCCCGCGAAAGATCACTCTGCGCCCGCCCGAGATCGGCTTCGCGCGCAGCGATCTGCGCCTTCAGCGTGCCGTTGTTGACGTACAGCGTGCGTGTCTCGCGCACCGCCTGGGCCAATTGCGCTTCGGCCTGGTCGAGAGCGACGCGTGCATCGGCCGGATCGAGCTTGACCAGCAGCTGGCCGGCCTTGACGAAGTCGGTGTCGTCGGCGGCGATCGAGATCACCGTGCCCGCCACCTGCGGCGTCAACTGCACGACGTTGCCCTGCACGTAGGCGTTGTCGGTGCTTTCGTAGTGGTTGAGAACGAGTGCCCAGTAGGTGCCGTAGGCGATGCCGGCCAGCAGCACGACGCCAGCGATACCGAGCAGCGCCACGCGACGCCGACCGTTGCCGTTCGCCGGCGACGGTTCAGAGACGGGCGGCGGCGCAGGCGTGACGAGAACCGGCGTGGCAGGAACCGCGGCAGGATCGGAAGGACGCTTTGCGTCTGCGGAATTCATCCAGGAGCTCTCCGAAGAAATTTAGAAGAGGGCGGCGTCAAGAGACGGCGCCGCTGGCCGCGTAGCCGCCACCCAGGGCGCGCACGAGCAGCATCTGCGAATCGAGCACACGGGCGCGCAAGTCGACGGTGAGTCGGCGTTGTGCGAGCACGTTGGTCTCGGCGTTGAGGACGCTCAGGTAGGTGGCGAGGCCGGCGCGATAGCGCTGTGTCGCCACGTCGTAGGCCGACTCGGCCGACGCCAGCGCCTCGGCCTGCTGGTGCTGCTGGCGCTCGATCGAGCGTGCCGAGCTGATCTGGTCGGCAACGTCGTGCACCGCATCGATGACGTTGCCGTTGTAGCTTTCGATGGCGGCGTCGAGATCGGCGCTCTTGCCGCTGAGATTGGCGCGCAGCCGGCCCGAATCGAAGATCGGCAGACGAATCGCCGGGCCGACGCCGTATTGCTCGCTGCCGGTGCGCACCAGGCGATCCAGGCCGATGCTCGACAGGCCGACGAACGCCGTCAGGTTGATGTTCGGATAGAACTGGGCCCGCGCCGAGTCGACGTCGCGGCTCGCCGCTTCGACGCGCCAGCGCGCGGCGACGATGTCGGCACGGCGGCCGAGCAGGTCGGCCGGAACGACGCCCGGCACCGGCACGGCACGCACCTCCGCCAGCCGCGGCGACAGCGTGTCGCAGGCGTCGGGCGGCAACGCGGCGAGGGCAGCGATGGCGTGGCGGGCCAGGACGATCTGCTCGTCGGTGGCCTCAATCTGCTGCCGTGTTTCCGGCAGTGCGCCTTCACCCTGGCGCAGCTCGATGGTGGTGTCGAGCCCGGCCGAAAACCGCTGACGAATCAAGGAAAGAACCTGGTCGCGCTGGGCCAGCGAACGCTGTAGCACCTCGCGTTGCTCGACGAGACGGGCGAGCTGGACATAGTCGCGCGCGACATTCACGGCCAGCAGCACGCGCGCCGCCGCGGCATCGGCTTCGGCGGCACGCTCGCTGCCGACGGCGGCGTCGAGCGCGGCGCGGTTGCGGCCGAAGAAGTCAAGCTCCCACGAGCCGTTCAGCTGCAGCGTGCCGAGGTTGAGGATGGAGCCGGCCAGCGGCGGCGGATAGATGCCGTTTTCGGTGATGCGCTGGCGGGTCACGTCGGCCTCGCCGGTCAGTTGCGGCCCTTCGGCGGCCCGGGCTACGCCGGCGTTGGCGGCCGCGCGCACGACGCGCGCCTGCGCCGAGCGCAGGCTGGGCGAGCCGGCGATTGCCTTGTCGACCAGGTCGCTCAGCGAGTGATCGCCGAAGCCCTG
>JBDTIO010000469.1:0-3289 GCA_039936375.1 Caldimonas sp.
TCTCGCGTACGTCAGACCTGGTGCAGCGACTGCAACTTGCGCGTCGCGAACTCGCGCTCGAAGCAGCCATCACCCGACTCGATCACTTCGACGTCCTCATCCTCGACGATCTGGCCTACGTCACCAACGATCAGGCGGAGACCTCGGCGCTGTTCGAGTTGATCAGCACGCGCTACGAGAGGCGCTCGATGATCATCACGGCCAACCAGCCCTTCGGCGAATGGGGCAAGGTCTTCCAGGACCCCGCGATGACTCTGGCCGCCGTCGATCGCCTCGTCCATCACTCCACGATCTTCGAGATGAACGTCGAGAGCTATCGCCGGC
This sequence comes from Caldimonas sp., assembly GCA_039936375.1. Lineage (GTDB taxonomy): Bacteria > Pseudomonadota > Gammaproteobacteria > Burkholderiales > Burkholderiaceae_C > Schlegelella_A. Next base: position 325 of record JBDTIO010000469.1, read on the forward strand.
GCGCCGCCATCGAGCGCAAGCAAGTTGGCCCTGGGCGTCCGGCCAGCTTCGCGACATCGAAGAACGTTGGAGTTCCCAAGCCTGGCGGCGCGGACCAGCAACCGGGAGCACGCGGGGGACCTTGATGCCCTACAGACCCAAAGTCCGCACCACGGCCCGCGTCACTGCAGAACTACCGTCCTGTAGAGCGCCGAATGTGCCCCTCATTGGCGCACGTCCTCAAGAAAAGGGCTGACCTCATGCTCAGATGACGCCCGCGACATTCAAAGCTCGGGCATCATCGAGTCGCCGCGACACGGTTCTCATCCAGATTGTCGCGCGCCTCTCATCCAGATTGACGCGCCACACTTGCTCGCACCCCCATGCCTGACCTGCAACAACCGCCTCGCCATGGCCGAGTGAAGGTGTGCTTGATGCCAAGCGCCTGGCAGGTCTTGTTGAAGAGCTTGGAGCGGTAGGCCGGGCCGTTGTCGGTCAACAGTCGCTCGATCTTGACGCCGAGCGCTGCGTAGTGAGCCACCGCTGCTTTGAGGAAGGCGACCGCAGAGTCCTTGCGCTCGTCTTCGTGCATTTGCACGAAGCCTGCACGGGAGCGGTCGTCGATGGCGACGTGTGCGAACTCCCACCCCGCGCCATCGACCGAGTCGCGCCTGTGACCGGTGACGCGATGACTTGGCCGAACGATGCCGCCGAGCGACGAAGTTCGAGTGACCGACCCGAAATTGACACGTGTCGCGTTTGAGATCGACCGACGCAACCGCTGCAAAGCGGCCGCACACATGCTGACAGCGACAGAGAGCAATGAGTCGAAAGCGGCCAACGCGGGACGTCGGCGCACCTTGATGGGTTTGCACGCGGCGTGACGGAGCGCTTCGACTCGATCTCGGAAAGTTCGAGGAATCGGCGCCATGACGTGATACAGGCTTCTCGGCCTAGATCGGCTAACGCCATGACGTGAAGTCCTACCGTTGCGGCGTCGGCTTCAGCGGGTTGCGATGTGCACAGTAGATGCGGCCGCATATGCTCCAAGTTTGCCGGCGACACGAGCCGGGGGAGACTGGCAATCGATCATCTCGTCAAGCCGCGGGCCCGGCCGGCGCAGGGGACGAGTTCGCCGTTGTTGAAGCGACGCCTACTACTAAAGGCGGCCACAGGGTTCGGGCTCGCTTCGATCGGCGCGCCGTCATTGGCACAAAGAAACACAATCGTGCTCGGTCAGTCGGCTCCGTTCTCGGGGCCCGCCAGTGCGCTTGGCGAACAGCTCAAGATCGGCGCGCGGTTGTACTTCGATGGAATTAACGAGCGGGGCGGCATCAATGGCCGCAAGATCGAGCTGCAGAGTTTGGACGACGGCTACGAGCCCGACCGGTGCGCCGAAAACACCCGCCTGCTGATCGATCGGGGTGTCTTGGCGCTGTTCGGTTACGTCGGCACGCCGACTGGCCTTGCTGCCTTGCCGCTCGCAACTGCCGCCCGCGTGCCTTGGATTGCCCCGTTCACCGGCGCTGAAGCCCTGCGAAAGCCGTTCAATCGCTATGCGTTCCATGCCCGCGCGTCGTACTACGACGAGACTGAGGTAATCGTCACGCAGCTCAATTCGCTGGGCCTCAAAAAGATCGGCGTTTTCTATCAGAACGACAGCTATGGCAAAGCTGGCTTCGACGGCGTCAAACGGGCGATGCGACCGCTTGGCCTCGAGCCAGTCAGCCTGGGCACGGTGGAGCGCAACACCGTTGACGTCGATGGCGCGGTGAAATCAATCTTGGCCGCCAGGCCGGTAGCCATTATCCAGATCGGTGCTTATATGGCCTGCGCAGCGTTCATCCGCGCGGCTCGAAAGGCCAGCTTCTATGGCAACTTCTACAACGTCTCTTTTGTCGGCACCACCGCTCTGGCAAAGGAGCTCGGCAAAGACGCCCGGGGCGTCGTCGTCTCGCAGGTCATGCCCTATCCCTACGAGCCGATGACCTTGCTTGCAAGCGACTACGTCAGTGCCGGCAGGGCATCGCTGGGCGACAAGTTCGACCCGAACTACAGCGGCTTCGAAGGTTTCATCGCCGCGAAGATGATCGTCGAGGGATTGCGCCGGAGCAGCAACGGCGCCTCGCCCGAAAATCTGATCGCGGGACTCGAGTCGTTGCACGAGTTCGACTTGGGCGGCTTCCATATCGACTTCAGCCCCAAGAAACACACCGGCTCGACATTCGTGGAACTCACTCTGTTGACGGCTGAGGGGCACGTCGTACGCTGAGGTTTGATACCCGCTGATACGCTACCTTGAGCGGCACCCGGCCGCGGCTTCAAGACACCGTGCTCCGAGAGCGACTCGTTAGCGGTCCGCGCATCAGCGAATGTCCGCTTTCCGAAGTCTCGACTCAGCAGTCGCGTGACCGCCTGGGGGTCAAGAGTCGCCGTGCGAGCAACGTCGGGCCGACCCGCTCGCCGGCATCTTCGATGCCGAGGTCATCCCGTTGCTGCAGTCCGCCCGGGAAGTTGCCGACTCACATTGATCAACAAAACGACGCTTTACGGCGGCGCGCTCGATCGCCTCACGGCGTGGCCACGACACGACACGTGACTACTGCAGCACCTCGTCCGAAGCACGCAGCACGCGCCGCGAGTAATAGCAGAACACCGCGTCGACGTACTTCTTCTTCAGACGGTAGTCGTGCGCTTCCTGGATGCATTCGTGACGCACTTCTCGGATGGTGCCGGCGGCACTCGCCATGAGTTGCAACTTGGCGGCGCGCTCAATGAATATGCTCAGCATGGTCGCCTCCTCGATGGTGGTGCACGCAGCGAGTTGGCCATGGTGTGCGAGCAGAATAGACCGCTTAGTGCCGAGCGCCTCGTGGATCAGACGGCCTTCCTCGTCGCCGATCGGCACCCCCGGATATTCCGGCAACCAGGCGCAATCCTCATAGAACATCGACGTGTCCATGTGCGGCGCGTTGAGCGGCACGCC
>JBDTIO010000470.1:0-4842 GCA_039936375.1 Caldimonas sp.
GCCAAGGGATCGATCTCCGAGATCGAGGTCGACGCAGGGGGCCGCTTCGTGCGCCTCGTGCCGGCGGCCAACGCGGCGAGCAGCGCGCTCGACGGGCCGCCGCGCTATCGACACGACGGCAACCTGACGCCTCGGGACGCGAGCGGCATGTACTTCGCCGTCAACACGATGCAGCCGCCCTACCAGCCGAGCGGCATCGCTCCGGCGGCCGGAGGCGATGCGCGCTACGCCGACGCGACCCAGCCGACGACGCTGCCGGCGCAGACGCAGACGCTGACGACGATCGGCGACCGGCTCGACGCCAAGGGGGTCTCGTGGGCTTGGTACGGTGGCGCCTGGAGCGCTGCCGGCGCCGGCACGCCGGTGGCGCGCGGCATGATCTACAAGGGCAAGGTCTTCTTTCAGCCGCACCACCAGCCGTTCAACTACTACGCGAGCTTCGACCCGAAGGCGCACGCCGCCTACCGCGCCGCGCACCTCAAGGACTTCGACCGCGACTTCTTCGCCGACGCGGCGGCCGGGCGCTTGCCCGCGGTTGCCTTCTACAAGCCGCAGGGCAATCTCAACCAGCACGCCGGCTATGCCAACGTCGCCGACGGCGACGCCCACATCGCCGGGCTGATCGGCAAGTTGCAGCGCAGCCCGCAATGGCCGCACATGCTGATCGTCGTCACCTACGACGAGAACGGCGGCCTGTGGGATCACGCGCCGGTGCCGATCGGTGACCGCTGGGGGCCGGGCACGCGAGTGCCAGCGATCATCGTCTCGCCGCTGGCCAGGAAGGGCTTCGTCGACAAGACGGCGTACGACACCGCGTCGATCCTGCGCTTCATCACCCGGCGCTGGAAACTCGAACCGCTGCCCGGCGTCGAGCTGCGCGACCGCGCGCTGGTCGCTCACGGCTACGCGCCGATGGGCGACCTCAGCGGCGCGCTGGAAGCGCGGCCATGATCGGCCGCGCCGCTCTCGTCGCCCTTCTCTTTTCCGCTTCCGCTCCCCACATGGCCCTTGCGCAAACGCTTCCCGAACCTCCCGTCGCGCCGCGCGAAGCCAAGGACGTCAGCGTCCATGGTGACCACCGCATCGACGACTATTTCTGGATGCGTCATCGCGACGATCCGCGCACGCTGCCCTATCTCCGCGCCGAGAACGCCTATGCCGATGCGTGGTTCGCGCCGCACGCCGCGCTGAAGGAGACGCTCTACCAGGAGATGTTCGGCCGGATCCAGCAAGACGACGATTCGGTGCCTTATCGCAAGGGCGACTGGTGGTACTCGACGCGCACTTTCAAGGGCGAGCAGTACGCGCATCACGTGCGCCGCCGCGCCACCGGCGCCGACCGGCACTACGACGCCGGCGGCCGCGACGAGACGATGCTCGACCTCAACGCGATGGCGCGTGGCAAGCCGTTCCTGAGCCTCGGGTTGCGCGCCATCAGCCCCGACGCGGCGCGCCTCGCCTACAGCGTCGACTTCACCGGCGGCCGCGACTACACCCTGCATGTGCGCGAGCTCGCAAGCGGCAGCGACGACGCTTGGTCGGTCGACGAAGTCGCCGCCGCGGCCTGGGGCAGCGACAACCGGACGCTCTACTACGTGACGATGGACGAGGCCAAGCGTGCCCACCGGCTCTGGCGCCACCAGGTCGGCAGCGAGGCGGCCGACGCGATGCTCTTCGAGGAGAAGGACGAGCTCTTCAGCCTCGATCTCGAGAAGACGCGCGACGAGCGCTTCGTGCTGTTCTCGAGCGACAGCAAGGACTCGAGCGAGGTTCGCGTCATCGACGCCGACGCCACGCCGGCGACCTTTGCGATGCGGACGGTCTTCGCGCGGCGCCCCGGCATCGAATATCACCTCGACCATCGCGCCGGCAGCTTCTACGTGCGCATCAACGATACCGGGCGCGACTTCCGGCTCGTCAAGGTCGATGCGAACACGCCCGATCTAGCCCGCGCCGTGGAGCTGATAGCGGCGCGGCCGCGCGTCATGCTCGACGACTTCGATCTGTTCGCCGATCAGCTGGTCGTGACCGAGCGCGTCTCCGGCAGCCTGCAGCTGCGCATCTTCGATCTCGCCCGAGGCGGCGAGCACACCGTGTCGTTCGACGAGCCGGCCTATAGCGTGCATACCAGCAGCAACGCGGAGTTCCGCACCGGCAGCCTGCGCTTCGTCTACGCGTCGATGACGACGCCGTCGTCCACCTACGACTACGACCTGGCGACGCGCGAGCGCGTGCTACGCAAGCGCCAACCGGTGCCCGGCTACGACCCGTCGCTCTATCGAAGCGAGCGGATCATGGCCCGCGCCAGCGACGGCACCGACATTCCCGTCTCGCTGGTCTGGCGGCGCGACATGAAGCGGGCCGGCCCGCAGCCGCTCCTGCTGCATGGCTATGGCAGCTACGGCATTCCGCTCGACCCCTGGTTCTCGCAGGCGCGCGTCTCGTTGCTCGATCGCGGCGTGATCTTCGCGATTGCCCACATCCGCGGTGGCGGCGACCTGGGCCACAGCTGGTACGAGGCCGGCAAGATGGCGAAGAAGGAAACGACCTTCACTGACTTCATCGCTTGCGCCGAAGCGCTGGTCGCCAAGGGCTACACGGCGCCGTCGATGCTGGCGATCGAAGGCGGCAGCGCCGGCGGCCTCTTGATGGGGGCCGTCGTCAATCGGCGGCCGGAGCTCTTCAAGGCCGTCGTTGCCGAGGTGCCGTTCGTCGACGTCATCAACACCATGCTCGACGAGACCTTGCCGCTGACGACCGGCGAGTTCATCGAGTGGGGCAACCCCAAGCTGCCCGAGCAATACGCGTGGATGCGCGCCTACAGCCCCTACGACAACCTGAAGCGCGGCGCCTATCCGGCGATGCTGGTGCGCAGCGGCCTCAACGACAGCCAGGTCGCTTACTGGGAGCCGAGCAAGTACGTGGCGAAGCTGCGCACCTTGAAGACCGATGCGAACCCGCTGCTGTTCAAGGTCAACCTCGAGGTCGGCCACGGCGGCGCGTCGGGCCGCTTCGATTCGCTGCGCGAGATCGCCGAGGACGACGCGTTCCTGCTCGTCGAGCTCGGTTTGCTGGCGCCCTAGCTCACGCCACCCGTTTTGCTGCCTCGTGGCGCAGCGGGTGCTCGGCGAAGAAGCGAAGCATCTCGCGAGTCGCGTCCGGGCCGGCGCTTTCGGTGAAGCTGCCGGAGGCGTCGCCGCCCGACCATGCGTGTGCGGCGCCATGCACGAGCCAGTGTTCGGCCCGGCTCGGCGATTCGCGCGCGCCATCGGTATCGCGGTAGACGACGCGCGAGAACGCCCGGCTGCCTTCTTGTGCGCCGGTCGTGGCATCGCGCGTCGCGTTCCAGGCAGTCGGGCCGAGCGCGGCGTCGACGACGTGGGCGCCGTTCAAGGCGTTGACCGTGGCGTCGGCGTCGCCGTGAAAGACGATGAGCGGGGCGCCCTGGGCCGCGTCGGCGCCAGCCTTATCGTTGGCCGCCGGCGGGGCGACGCTCGGCCAGCCGGCGAGAGGCGTGCGCGCCGGCATCGACCCGAGCCCGGCCCAGGCGCCGGCGGGAGACGACGCTCCCGAATGCATGGCCGCGAAGGCCGACGCGACGTCGTGCGCCGCGCCCGGCGCCAAACCGGAATGGACACCGGCGGCCGCGAACACATCGGGATATTCGCGCGCCAGGATCGCCGCCATGGCGCCGCCCGCGGACAAGCCGGCGACGTACACGCGGCTCGCGTCGATGCGGTGGGTGTCGACGATGTGGCGCGTCATACCGGCGAGCAGCGCCGGCTCGCCGTGGCCGCGCCGCTGGTCGCCCGGAACGAACCAGTTCCAGCACTTGTGCGCGTTCGAGCGTGGCGCCTGCTCCGGGTAGAGGACGAACAGGCCGCGCTCCTGCGCCAGCGCGTTCATGCGCGTACCGGCCGCGAAATCGTCAGGGCTCTGCGTGCAGCCGTGCAGCATGACGACGAGCGGCAACGTCTGGCCTTCGAACCCGGCTGGCTCGAACAGCTTGAAGCTGCGCGTGCCCGATGCGTCGGTGAAGCTGCTGGCGGGGAAGCGGCCGGTCGAAGCAGGTGTGGCTGTCGCCACCACCGGCGCAAAAGGCCGTCGCTCGACGATGGTCGCTTGCCGGGCGAGCGCCTGCTGGATCGCCTGCGTCGCCTGGGTGAGCTGACCGCGTCGAGTGAGTCCGGTCGTCGCGAAAAGCTTCCGAAAAAAGTTGCTCAATGAGGAAGCCTCGGGTCTGTGACAGGGCGGGAGGGTATACCCTTATCGCGTTCAGCGCAGCGACAGTCACTTTGGGCGCGGTCTCGGCAATGCCACGAGCTCGGCGGAAAGCTCGCCCTTGCGCAACGCCGCCGTGACGCCGGCCACTGCCCGGGCGACATTGCGCGTCTCCTGCTGCACTGCCTTGTCCTTGTCGAGCTCATCGTGGCTCGTGGCGTAAGGCTTGTAGTAGCCGATGAAGCGATCGAGGCGGGCCTGATCGCCGGCGTCGAGCAGGCCCATCCAGTCGAGCCAATCCGACAAGGCGCGGCGCGAGCCTTCGATGCCGGCCACATCGCCGTGCACGACGAGACCGTAGACGCGCTTGTCGAGGTGCTTCGGATAGTCCCAGCCTTTCAGCTCGAGCGCCTTGGCCTCGGCCGGCTTCTTGCCGTGCGTCGAGCTCGGATCCGGATTGCCGCCGTCGGCGCAGACCAGCCGGTCGACCATCAGCTTGAGCGGGCTCGGGCTCTGGTACCAGTGCACAGGCGTGACGATGACGATCGCATGCGCCGAGACCCAGCGCTCGTAGATCTCGGCCATCCAGTCGTTGGTCTGGTTGAGCGAATGGTTCGGATA
>JBDTIO010000471.1:0-3457 GCA_039936375.1 Caldimonas sp.
GCGCCCGTTGTCGCTGGGGTTCGTCGGCTGCTGCACGTCGGGGTACAGACTCAATGGCGCTCCCTCGTACCGACGCCCCATCAATTTTGCCGCCAGCAAGTCGGGCGTCACTTGCAGCCCCGTTTCCTTGCTCAGGCGCGCCGCCTCGGTGTCGAGGGTGGAGAAGAAAGCGTTCGTGTCCTGTGCCAGCACACGGACGGCGCAAAAGCTGCCATTCGTGGCCAGCGCAGCAGGCAATGCGCCGAGCGAGTCGCCGCCGTAGACGTTCCTGTAATCAGCGCCGAGGACAAACTCGCCTGCAGTGGCTGCAGGCTGGAGGTCCTGGTGCTCATCGGGCACGGGACAGGCGGTCGCTATGCGCGGGTTGGAAATACCATCGACGTAGCCGAACCAACTTCTCTCGCCGTTACTGACAGCATCGTGTTCAGCGAGAAGTTGAAGGCCGGCACTCGGCAATGAATCGCTCAGCGACTGAACGGCCTTGTCGAACTGCGTCCGGGCACCTGGTGCGTGGTATAGCGACACCACTACATGAATGTCGCACTCCTGTTCGGGGCCACCCAGCCACCAGTGATCGGGTGCATTGCTGCCCACGTCGAAGTTGTCGTTGGCACGCTTCAGGGGACCCTGCTTGAAGGCCTCTGGAAAAGCCGCTCGCCACATCTCGCGGATTCCCAGGGCCTCCATGCCGGCATAAGTGAGCCCGATGTTCAGCATCAGATTCGGCTTGGTCCCGGGGACCCAGGGCTTGAAGGACATCACCTGCGGCACGCCGGCCGTCGGCCGGGCATCGGGCGTCGCTTTGCCAGCCAGCCAGGTCCGCGCCTTGGGGGCTTCGAGCACGCGAAGCACGAAGTGTTTGACCCGTTCGGCACGGTACCCCATCAGGATGTTGCCCTGCACATCCTCACGCGCTACCGCCGTCGCCCACCGGTCTGCCTTGGGAATGGGCAGGTCGTTGCGCGGGCCCGCAATGTCGAGGACGGTTTGCTCGGGGTAGGCGGCGTAGAGCGGCCAATCCGGAAAATGCAGGCCGCGCAGAACGGTCACTGTGTTGTGTTTCTCGACGAAGGCCAGAAACTCGCCCGGATGCTGGGCGATCGGTACGAGTCGTTCGGTGCCTTTGGTATAGCGCAGCAACAGGTCGAACACATCGCCGATTTCGATAGCAAAGTCGAGCACGTACGGAGCCAGGGGGCCGTCGAACTCGGTGATGACCTGCAATGCGGTGTGGTCGTGCGTCGGCAAGAAGCGCGCGTAGTGGACAAAGTTCAATTCACCCAGGCCGGCACTGATCTTGCGCTGTGCTTGGCGGATCTTGGCCAGCAGCACCGGCATGTTGGAGGCTCTTTTCAGCCTCAGAACCAGGTTCAGGCCGTGACTGATCTGCTCCTCATTTTTGCGATCCAGACCGGGCCTTAAGCCCTTCAACTGCAGTGTCGCCAAGTCCACGGCACCCCCTTTGTCGATCGAGCTTTCAGGCGCGTGCAGCTTACTCGTGCGGGCAGGGAGCGCAAGTGGCCGAGAGGCTCTCGTTTTGCGCGAACGAATTCGCCCGCTACGGCGACCCTTCTCCGTCTGCCGGATCGCGCGCGAACCCTAGGCTTCATCATGATGTTCTCGTGCGGACAAACTTCGGTCCGGCGACGCGGTGACGCCGCCCTGTCGCTGCTGGCTCACGGGGACCTGCCAGCTTGCCGAACACAGAATTTCTGAGTTGCATGCCGGCGGTCGCTGCGCCTATCTCGCATCACGCGTGATCCGCTCGGAAAGATGAGCCACTACGACGCCGAAGACGCGCACTGTGGCTTCATTCATCACCGTGCGACTGTCCGGCTGCAAATACAACCATTGCTCCATCTGCGCGCCCAAAGGCGTTTTCATCGAATAGTGCAAGTGAAAGAGGTCGCCATACGCTTCCGCGGTCACAAGGCTCGAGGCGTCGGTCAACGTCGCCGTGTAGCGATGAGCGTCGACTCGCTGCATCACCCAGGTTCGTGTTTCCGGCGCCTTTTGGTCGAAGGTGATGCTCTGTTCGAGGCGGAACATTCCGTCCGGTAGCGTCTGCCCCCGCCCCTTCACGAAGAAGCGGCCCGTTGGAGCGCCGGAGCGGTTTTCCTCGATCCCGCTTGAGCTGGTCACGCCGGCGAAGAAGACCTCCGGCCGCATCTCCGGTCGTCCGTCTTCAAACGCGGAGGGCGGACGTACCGCGGCGCAGCCGCAAAGACTTCCCAGTACGAGCGTTGACGCGAGGATTGCTTTGTTTAGCTTCATGGTGACCTTCATCGGGGCGATAGACGGCGTGTCGACGACCGCAACCGCATCATCGGTAGCGGCGTCACGGCGGGCATTGATTTCGGCCTGCGCGTGGTGGCGCCATTGCATCGCGATGCCGTGGCCAAGGCCATGCAGGACAAGGCCATGTTGAAGACAGACACTCTGTGTTCGAACATGGTTTCCAAGCTTTGCAGCCAACGACGCTACTGTCCAAATCAGCGTCTGACCCCGCCCCAAATCGACGCTCTCGCGTTACATCACGATCTGTACGAGCGGCGTTGTACCAAACCGCTTGCTGCCCCTACGGTCTGTGATACGTACAAAACGTCACAGAGGCCTCGATGTCGGATTGGCAGCTAGGGAGGTTGGTTCCTACGTCGGTCGAGCTCGTTCGCAACTTGCCACGCGGCTCCACGGTCGTCGACGTCGGTTGCTTCGGCTGGGTTCTCGGCGAAGCAACAGCCCAGAACGGCGTCACCCTCATCGGCACTGACCAAGTCGAACCTCCCGGCCGACCGGCGCACGCAAAGTTCGTCATCGGCTCCAACTCGAAGATCGAACTTCCTGACGACTGCTGCGATCTCGTCGCGGCCGGCCACGTCCTCGAGCACATCTCCGACGGCATCGCTTTCGCTGTCGAGCTCTTTCGCATCGTCAGACCCGGCGGCCAGGTCTGGATCGACTCGCCGAGCGAACTCGGCTGCCAGAGCCGCTCCTCCGATGACCCCGAGGATCAGCATTTCTACAGCTTCTGGGACGACCCGCAGCATGTGCGGCCGTGGACGCCTGGCGCGCTCTATCGGCTCGCGATCACGTGTCAGGCGGTGCCGCTGGCCATCCAGCGCGCCCAAGCTGGCGACGTGCCGGTTTCAAGGATGGTGGCGCGCAAACCCGAGACCGTCCGCGGCGCACCTCAAACACGCTACGTGACCCTCAAAGACGTCGGCTATGGCGTCAAGGCTGCTTACGAAGCTGTGTGGGGACCGCAATGAAGATCAAGTCACTGCTTCTCATCGCCGCACTCGTCGCGGCCATCCTTCCGTCGACGAGCTCCGCTCAGTCGGACAAGAAAGTCTTGACGCTGAGCGGCAAGATCACGAAGACCAACGCGCCGGATGGCAAATACGTCTTCACGATGGCCGAGCTGCAAAAGCTCGGCGACTCGACCATCAAGTCCACG
>JBDTIO010000472.1:0-8732 GCA_039936375.1 Caldimonas sp.
ATTTACGCCGGCGGCGTTCACTACCTGAAGGTCGACGGAGAGTGGCAGCGCAGTCGCATGACGACGCAGGACATGGTTCAAATGATGCAGGAAAAGCTGAAGACGCACCCCGACATCTGTACGCGCATGGGCGACCAGACTATCGGTGGCCAAGCCGTGTCGGTGTACAAAGCGCACAACAACGAGGTGGGCACGGACCAGGTAGTGCGCATCTTCAAATCGAGCGGATTGATGCAGGGCGACACCGTGTCGCTACCGAACCAGTCCGTGGAAATGCGCTACGAATACGCTGGCGTGCAGGCGCCCGCTGGCGTGCAGTAGTCGAACTGCTACAGGAGCGGCATCCATTGCCGCCGTCACGCCGATCGCGGGCGGCGATACTCGCCCGCCGTGGCTTCACCCTCCCGCGCTGCCAGCGTGCAGCAACCCCGTATCGACCCGGCACTGATCGTCATCGCCGCCGGCGTCTGCTCCGCCTTGCATATCGGCAAGCTGCCGCCGGCCATCACCACGCTTCGCGAGGCCCTGGGCATGACGCTGGTGCAGGCCGGCTTCCTGCTGTCGCTGGTGCAGGTGGCGGGCATGACCTGCGGCGTCGCCTTCGGCGCGCTGGCCGACAGCCTCGGGCTGCGGCGCAGCATGGCCATCGGCCTCGTCGTGCTGGCCGTAGCGAGTGCGCTCGGCGGTCTTTCCCAGGGCGTCGTCATGTTGATGGTGCTGCGGGCGAGCGAAGGCTTCGGCTTCCTGCTCGTCGTGCTGCCGGCACCCGGGCTGGTGCGCCGCCTGGTGGCGCCGCAGCGCGTCAGCGTCATGATGGGTCTGTGGGGCGCCTACATGCCGCTGGCCACCGCGCTGGCGCTCCTCATCGGGCCGCTGTGCATCGGCGCATGGGGCTGGCGCGCGTGGTGGTGGGCGTTGGCGGCGGTATCGCTGGTGATGGCTGTTGTGCTGCTGCGCTGCGTGCCGGCCACGCTGGCCGCTCCGCCTGCCGTGGCGGCGGCGCCGTGGCTACAGCGCCTGCGGCGGACGCTGGTGGTGCCGGGCCCCTGGCTGGTGGCCCTGACCTTCGCCACCTATTCCGGCCAGTGGCTCGCCGTGATCGGCTTCCTGCCCGCCATCTACACGCAAGCCGGCGTCTCGGGTGCGACGACCGGGGTGCTCACCGCGCTCGCCGCGGCGGCCAATATCGTCGGCAACGTCGGCGCCGGGCGCCTGTTGCAGCGCGGCGTGCCGCCGGGCCGCCTGCTGACCATCGGCTTCGTGACGATGGGGGTCGCGTCCGCGGCCACGTTTGCCGGCGCCGCCGGCGAAGGGCTGCCGGCCTGGGCACGGTTCATCGCGGTGCTGCTGTTCTCGGGTGTCGGCGGCCTGATTCCGGCGACGCTGTTTGCAATGGCGGTGCGCGTGGCACCGAGCGAAGGGACGCTGTCCACCACCATCGGCTGGATGCAGCAGTGGTCCGCGCTCGGCCAGTTCTTCGGGCCACCGCTGGTGGCCTGGGTGGCGAGCCGCACGGGCGGCTGGCAGTTCACCTGGCTGGCCACGGGCGCCTGCTCGGTGGCTGGGCTGATGCTGGCCGGCGCGCTGGCGCGATTCGGCCCGTCCCTTCCTGCCGACGATCTTTCTCGTCGATGATGGGATTCATGCGCCTGCGCGGCTCCTGGTACGACGCCGGCGACGCCATGGTCTGGCCGGCAAGCGTGGCGGCCCGCTCCACACCGACTTGGCCAGGCGCTGGAGAATGAACATGATCCATCTGTGGGAGCTGGGCGGACAGGAAGACCGTCGCTACAGCGTGTTCTCGTGGCGCACGCGTTGGGCACTGCGCCACAAGGGACTGCAGTTCGAATCCCATCCGATCCTGCAGATCGACAAGGCGACGATCGCCTTCTCGGGCGGCACGACCGTGCCGGTCATTCGAGACAACGACATCGTCGTGCGCGATTCGTGGCAGATCGCCGACTATCTGGAAAGCGCTTACCCGCGCTCGCCTTCGTTGTTCGGTGGCGCGCAAGGGCGGGCGTTGTGCTTCTTCTTCAACCAATGGACCGACCGCTCTGTCATGCCGATCGCGTTCTCGGTTCTCGCCTGCGATGCGATCCGGATCCAGGATCCGGCCGACCGTGCGCACTTCGCCGCCACCACCGCCAGGTTCACCCGATCGGATGCGGCGGAGTTGAAGATTCGCCAACCCGAGAACCTCGAGCGCCTGGCGCGTGCGGTCGCGCCAGCACGCGCGGCTCTGCGCGACCAGGCCTTCCTGGGCGGCGCCGCACCGTGCTACGCCGACTACACGATCGCCTCGGTCTACCAGTGGGCCCGAATCGTCAGCCCGGTAAACCCCTTGCACGACGACGCGATCCTGCGCGCCTGGTTCGACACGATGCTCGATCTGCACGACGGCTTCGCCCGCCACACGGCCGCGTTCCGCTGAAGGGTCGCTTGGCGGATCAGCCCTGCGGTGGCTCGCCTGCGTGGCTCTTCGGCTTGGCTCTGCGCTGCAGGTCCTGCCGATCGGCGCGCGCCTTCTCCATCTCGCGATAGGCCTGGGCCGCGCCGGGCAGGTACTGCCTTGGCCATTGCACGCCGCGCGCCCCGTACCACGCCGCCGCCTGGCGGCCGAAGTATGGGTTCCATAGATGAGGGCGCCCGATCGCCACCAGATCGGCGCGGCGCGTGTGCAGGATGGTGTTGACCTGCGCCGGCTCGGTGATGGCGCCGACCGCCATGGTCGCCATCTTCACGACGTTGCGGATCGCATCGGCGAACTGCACCTGGAACATGCGGCCGTAGACGGGCTCCTGGTCGGCGACGGTCTGGCCGGCCGACACGTCGACGAGATCGCAGCCCGCTTGCGCCAGCGCGCTGGCGAAGGCCACCATGTCTGCTTCGGAAACGCCTCCGTCCTTCCAATCCGTGGCCGAGATCCGAACCGACATCGGCCGCTCGGCCGGCCAGGCCGCGCGCATCGCTTCGAACACCTGCAGCGGAAACCGCATTCGATTCTCCGGACTGCCGCCGAACGCATCGTCGCGCCGATTGGTCAGCGGCGAGACGAACGAGGCGAGCAGATAGCCGTGCGCGCAGTGAAGCTCCAACATGTCGAAGCCACAACCTGCAGCGCGCCGCGTCGCCTGCACGAACGCATCGATGACCAACTGCATGCCGGCCGCGTCGAGCTCGGCCGGCAGTGTGTTCACGCCCTCGACATAAGGAATCGCCGACGCCGCCACCAGTGGCCAGCGCCGTGACGGGTCGGCGATCGGCACATCCGGCGCTTCCCAGCCGAGCTGGGTCGCGCCCTTGCGGCCGGCGTGCCCAAGCTGCAGGCAGACCTTCGCGTCGGTGTGCGCGTGAACGAAGTCCACGACCTCGCGCCACTTCGCCTCGTGCGCATCGCTCCAGAGCCCGGGGCAGCCGAGCGATATCCGCGCGTCGGGCGAAGGGCACACCATCTCCGTGTAGATGAGCCCCATGCCGCCGAGCGCGTGCGAGGTGTAGTGCACGTAGCTCCACTCGCCGAGGTTGCCGTCGGCATCGCACGAGTACTGCGCCATTGGCGACATCACGAGCCGGTTCGACAATTGCATGCCACGCAGGCGAAGCGGCGTGAACATCGGCGTCGGCCGCGACTTCGAGAGGTCTTCGCCCGTTGCGCGTCGATGACGCTCGTACCAGGCATCGTCGACCCTCGCGACAAAGTTCGGGTCGCGCACCAGCAGGTTGTCGTAGGTGATCGATTTGGCGCGGCACATCACGACCATCGCGAACTGGTACGGATCCATGTCCCACGAGCGCTCGATGTGCTCGAACCACGCCAGCGAGACATCGGCGTTGTGCTGGGTGACCTGGCAGACCGTGCGTCGCGCCGCGTCGTAGGCCGCGAACGCCTCGTGCACGCTGCGCTCGCCGTGCTCCACCACCGCGTCGGACAAGGAGATCGCGCATTCCATCGCCAGCTTGGTGCCCGAGCCGACCGAGAAGTGCGCCGACGCCTTCGCGTCGCCGAGGATGACGACGTTGTCGAACCACCAGCGTTCGCAGAACACCCTCGGAAAGCGCCGCCAATGCGAGCGGTTGAGCAACAGCGGATGTCCCGCCAGCTCGTCCGCGAAGATCGCTTCGAGCTTTGCACGGCTCGCCTCCTCGTCGAACTCCGTGAAGCCGAGCGCCTCCCAGCACGCATTGCTGGTCTCGAACACCCACGTCGAGCGGTCCCTGCCGTACTGGTAGGTGTGCGCACAGATGACGCCCTGCCCGGTGTCGCGAAAGAAATAGTTGAACTCGCCCATCGGACGGGTCGATCCCATCCAGCAGAAGCGGTTCGACTTCAGCTCTTCGGCGGGCCGAAACTCGGCCTGGAAATGCTGACGGATCGACGAATTGACGCCGTCGCTCGCGACGATGATGTCGGAGTCGACGAAGCGCTCCCAGATCCGGTCTGCCGGAACCGGAACGCCGAAATGCAGCGTGACGCCGACCTCGCGGCAGCGCTGCTGCAGGATGCGGAGCAAGGCGGCCCGCGACGTGCCGCAAAAGCCGTTGCCGGCGCAGTGCATCTCGTGCCCTTTGAAGTGAATCGCCACGTCGTCCCAGTACGCGAACTCGGCGCGCAGCCGGTCGTACGAAGGCGGATCGCGCTGCAGGAACTCGTCGAGCGTCTCGTCGGAGAACACGACACCGAAGCCGAAGGTGTCGTCGGCCGGGTTCTGCTCGTGGACCTCGATGCTCCAGTCGGGCCGGCGCTTCTTAGTGAGCAGCGCGAAGTTGAGCCCGCCCGGGCCGCCGCCGACCACCGTGATCTTCATCGCGCCTCTTCGCTTCGCAAGGTCACGACGTCGCTTGCAGATGGCGTGCCATCGCCTGCAGCTCGCCCTTCCTGATCTTGCGCGTCGGCGTCGTCGGCATCGACGCGAGAACCTCAAGCCGCTCGGGCCACTTGAGCTTCGTTACCTCGTGCTGCGCGAGCCAGGCGCGGATGTCGTCGAGGCCGAACGCAGGCGCGCTGCTGCCATCCGACTTGAGCGTGACGAAGCAGCAGGCGCGTTCGCCGAGCACCGGGTCGGGCATCGGGACGATCGCGCACTCGGCGATCCGCGGATGGCGAAGAAGCAGCAGCTCGACATCGACGGGGTTGAACTTCACGCCGCCGCGGTTGATGATTTCCTTGGTGCGCCCAATGAGGCGCACGTATCCGCCGGTGTCGATCTGCGCCAGATCGCCGGTCCGGAACCAGCCGTCATCGGTGAAAGCCGCGGCGTTGGCTTCGGGGTTCTCGTAGTAGCCCGAAAAAAGCGAGCAGCCGCGCATCTGCAATTCGCCTTCGACGCCGCAGGGCAGCGGTTGGTCAGCGACATCGACGACCCGAAGCTCGGTGCCTGGCGTGGCCGTTCCCACGGAGTCGCAGCGGCGCTCGAGCGAGTCCGAGGGCCGTGTGAACGTCCCGGCCTGCAACTCGCTCATGCCCCATAGCTGAAGCACCTTTGCCGCCTGCGGCAGGCGGCCTTGCAGCGCTTCGGCGAGCTTCGGCTCAAATGCGCTGCCCGACACGAGGGCGAAGCGCACCGTGCGCAGCGCGGCAGGCTCCATGAGGGTGGCAGCGAAGCAACCCGCGACGTGGGCAGGCCCCAGAAAAAGTCCCTGTGCCGACGTACGGCGGATCGCCTGATCGAGCGCCTGCGGCGTGAACGCCGGCAGCACCGCAGCGGTGGCGCCGACGGCGAAAGTCAGATTGAGGCTGAACAAGCCATAGAGATGCGTGAAAGGCGCCGCCGACAGCAACACCGAGTCGGCGTCGATGCCGAGCTCGGCGGTGGACAACCGGGCATTGCTCAGGAAATTGTCGTAGGCGATCAGCACGCCCTTCGGTGCCGACGTGGTGCCCGAGGTGTACAGCAGCAGGTACGGCCAATCGCTCGCGCTTTGCGTACGGAGCCCTGCCGCTTGCCCTGGGCCGGCGACGAGCTCGTCGAAACGCCGGCAACCCGCCGGGACGGCATTGCCGATGGCGATCACTTCCCGCAAGGCAGCGAGCCTCGCCCGCAAGGCCAGCATCGACTCGGCCGCGCGATAGTCCTTCGTCTCGCCGACACAGAGCACGACCTTGGCCCGGCTGTGGCGCAGCAGCACTTCGATCTCGGCGCCCCGGTACGGCATATGGACTGTCTGCAGAACCGCACCACACAACCCGGCGGCGAGGTACGCGACGACAAGCTCGGCGCAGTTCGGCAACTGCGCCGCGACGACGTCGCCGCGCTCGACGCCCAGTTCCTGCAACGACAGCGCGAGCGCGAGCGCACGGACCTGCAATTGCGCGTAGGTGAGGAGCGTGCCGCCGTCGGCGTCGATCAGCGCGGCGCGGTCGCCGGCCGACTCCGACCAGTGGGCGACCCAGTCGGCCAGGGTCTCGTCGCGCCACCAGCCTTGGGATCTGAAGAACGCCGCCTGCTCCGGCGATGGATGGCTGATGATGGCCTCCGCTTCTCAGGCGTACGGATCGGTCAGGCGCCCGCGGCCGCCGCGCGAGCCGGTTCGCGCTCGGCGAGCCCATCGAAGAGCGCGAGCATCCGGCCGCGCCAGACGTGCATCGGCTCGTCGCCGGCATCGAG
The DNA here is from genome assembly GCA_039936375.1 of Caldimonas sp. Lineage (GTDB taxonomy): Bacteria > Pseudomonadota > Gammaproteobacteria > Burkholderiales > Burkholderiaceae_C > Schlegelella_A. Next base: position 6,609 of record JBDTIO010000472.1, read on the forward strand.
CAGGTCGAACGTGCTGAGAATGCGCGCCCATTGAAAGATGCTGAAGACGATGTAGTCGGCATACGCCGGTTGCTCACCGGCGAGAAACGGCTGACCCGCCTTGAAAACAGCGCGCAACGGATCGATCGTGCGCCGGAAGGCCTTCGCCCGGCTCTCGCGTTCATCGCGCATCTGCTCGAGGCTCGTGCCGAAGCCCTTTTCCATGCCGGCTCGCAAATGCGCGGCGTCGACCTCGTCGACGATCTCGATCAAGTCGCATGCCACGAGCGGCGCCGCCCCGGACAGCACCTGGCGGTCGGCCCAGGCGTTGATCATCCTCGTCAACCCGTTCCCGACCGCTCCTCCGAAGAGCGAGCGTTGCGCATTGCCGTACTGTTGCTCGAGATGTTGCGCGATACGCCACGAGTCGTACACGACCGTGTCGCCGTCGACGAGGATGGGCACTTTCGACTGGCCGCTGAAGGCGATGGCTTGCTTGTCGCTCACCCGCACCGGACGAAACTCGGCGTCCAGACCGAGATGCGCGAGCGCCAAGCGAATGCGCCAGGAAAAGCTGCTGTAGCGGCGATCTTTCAACCCGCCCAGCTCATACACGATCAGCGCCATCCTCTGCCCTTCTATTGCGTCTGCCGGTGCCGACCGAACGCCGCGCCCGTGGTTGAAAGTCTAAGTCGAGTCGGAATGCACGTTCGCGTGCGGTCGAGGCGGCAGCGTTTGCGCCTGGTGCCGAATGCCCATGGCCGCATGACCTATGCCGCGAGCCACGCCGTCAAGCGGCCCGTGGTGTGTTGATCGATGGCTTCTTCAGGGCGATGGCGGCCGCGCCGAACATGAGCACGGCGCCGACGCTTTCTGCCTAGCCGAAACGCTCGTGCAGCGCCACGACGCTCACCGCGACCGCAATCACCGGGCTGACGAAGACATAGAGCCCGAGCCCGGCACGAAAGGCGCCACCCCAGTCGCGCAGAAGCCGCATGTAGATGGCGAAGCCGGCGAGCGAGTCTCCGACCACGAGAAACAGGAGCGCCGGCGAAGTGGGCCAGGTGGCGAGCTCGCCCTCTGACTCACGGTTTCCGTCGCACACGGGTCATTGCGCTGGGGACGTTGGCCACCTGAATGGCCGGTATGCGATGAACTCTGCCTACTCTGGCCAGCGAACTCACGCACCCGATCAAAGCGGACACCCTTCGCTTTGAAAACCGACATCCACTCTAGGTGAAGGCGCCTCCAGCCAGCCGCTGCGAACCGTGGCCCTACGCTGCGAACCTGGGGGCGGCGCCGGAAGTCACGACGTCTTTGCCGGCCCTTCGCCGACGCAGCAAAGCCAGCAGGATCGCGCCCGAGGCGAAAAGCGCGTAGGTGGAGGGCTCAGGGACGGGTGGCACGCCGCCTCGAATTGGCACGGACCCGACGACGTTCCAGTTGATCGATTCGTTGCCGTCTTCTCCGTACGTGGTGTTATTGACGAAATCCCAGCCACCGGTGTTGAGTACCTGTCCGGCGTCGGTGAAGCTGAACGGGGCACCGTCGACAAGGAAAGAGATCACCGGGGCCGACCCGTTGCACAGGACTGTGTCCCCGGCGGAAGCAATCAGTGCCGCCGAACTTGAGCAACCGCCAATGAGGCTGGTGTTGCCATTGCCGAGGTAGTTGTTGGGTGCGAGCGACTTGGGTGGCGATCCGCCAAAGACGCCGAAATCGCTGCTGTCGAAGTTGTAGCTTCCGGTCTGCGTGAAGATGCCGGTTGCGCCGGTCGGAAGAGCCAGGGAACTCCACAGGGAGAGAGTGCTACCGACGTTCGGAAAGAAGACCTGGAAGTTGCTGATCGTGATCGGAGCCCCGGTGTTGTTGTCGAGGCGTATTGCGCCTGCATCGAAGCTCTGGGCCAACGGTGTCTCGGAGAACACGTTCGGATCACCGAGCCAGACCGACGGGAAGAAGCCACTCGGGCGCAGATTGTCGGCATAGCCCACTAACACATTGACCGTACCCGCATGGGCAGCGGCGGCGCTGGCCATCACCAGGGCGCCGACGGCCAACCGACTTTTGAGAGCGACGCTCATGCCATTCCCCTTTTTTGGCGGGCGGCGGTGCAGACCCTCGACGAGCGAATCACCCACCCAA
>JBDTIO010000473.1:0-3050 GCA_039936375.1 Caldimonas sp.
GCGATGAAGCCCCAGAGCATTTCGTGGGCGTGCCAGGCGACACCCTGCAGAGGACCGGTCAGTATTTGTGGCGCATAGATCCAGATGCCGATCGCGATCAACGCCCAGGCCACGCCGGCCAGATACAAAGGCCGAAACGCGAGCTCGAGAAATGCTCGCAGGCTTGGAGCCGCGCGCGCGGTCGGAGCGGACACTCCCGGATCGACGAGGCTGGGCACGGTCATTCCGACATGCTGATCGATTGACCGGCCTTCGCCCGTTGCGGCAAAGACGCGGGCATTCGATCGGGCTCGCGCTGCAGCTGATAGCCGTACCAGAGACTCTGCGCGATCCGCTGCGACAGTTCGCCCGCGCGCCTGGCCATTGCCCGGTTCGGCAACAGGCTTGCCGACTCGTGAAAGAGATCGAGCCAGCGCTCGAACATCGATTGCGTCAGGTTGGGCAGGGCGCGGTGCACCACCATCGGGTTGCCCCGGTAGTTGCTCGATCCACGCAGCGCTGCCGACCAGAAAGCGATCATCTTCGGCATGTGCAGGTTCCAGTCGGCGACGTGGCGTTCGAAAATCGGGCCGAGGATCGCGTCGTCCCGGACCTTGGCGTAGAACGTGGTAATCAGTTCGGCGACTTCTGCTTCGGTGCAGAGTTCGGGTGACGGCATCGGGTGATCCTCGTTGGCAGTTGCGCTGTCGCGCCTTGCGCAGCGCGCTGCTCTCAAAAATGTGCACTAAAGGTGTACGGAATGTATATCTTATCGGCAAGGCAAGTCCCTTGCTGCCACGACGGTTAAGGCCCCTCTCGCGCGTCGCTCCCGCAGCAAGGCAACGCGGACCGCCACACCTCCTGCCGGGCGCCCTAACGCGGCGGAATCGGCGGATGGACGTCGAGCCCGCCGGCGTGCTCGGTGACGCCTGCGATCTTCAACCGGATGCGCTCGATCGCGTGGACGGGCTCCAGCCCCTTCGGGCAGACTTCGGCGCAATTCATGATGGTGCGACAGCGGAACAACCGGTAGGGGTCGTTGTCGAGATCGTTGAGGCGTTCCTTCGTAGCGCGGTCACGGCTGTCGAAGACAAAGCGATAGGCCTGAATCAGCCCTGCCGGGCCGACGAACTTGTCCGGGTTCCACCAGTACGAGGGGCATTGGCTGCTGCAGCAGGCGCACAGGATGCATTCGTATGCGCCGTTCAGCTTGTCGCGCTCGGCCGGCGACTGCAGGCGCTCCCTTTCGGGCGGTGGTTCAGGGTTGATCAGGTAGGGCTTGATCGAGTGGTACTGCTTGAAAAACTGCGTCATGTCGAGGAACAGATCACGAATGATCGGAAATCCCGGCAACGGGCGAATCACCACGGGTTCGCGCAGATCGGTGACCCGCGTGATGCAGGCCAGGCCGTTGCGCCCGTTGATGTTCATCGCATCGGACCCGCACACGCCTTCACGGCATGATTTCCGGAAGGACAGGGTGTTGTCCTGCGCCTTGAGCCGAATCAGCACGTCGAGAAGCATGCGATCGGTCGGGACGAGCTCGATCTCGTAGTCCTGCAGGTAGGGGTTCTTGTCGCGTTCAGGGTCGTAGCGGGAGATCGAGAGTTTCATGGCATTTCCGTTGATCGTTGCCGTTGGGCGTTCCAGCTCACCCCAGCAAACGGAGCAGGATCCACAGGAGCCATATGCCGAGGCCGAGCAGGCCCAAGGCCACCGCGGCAAGGACGACATGGCGTAGGCCGGCGGGACGGCCGTAGTCGAGCAGCACGTCGCGCAGGCCGACCCACATGTGCCCGAGAAGTGCCGCGAAGAAGGCGAGGAAGGCGAGCGACGTGACTGGCCGGGCCATCCACGCGTGCCACTGAGGAAATGCTTGCAGGGGCTGCACTGCGAACGAATACAACATGAACAAGACGAAGAGCAGCAGGTAGACCGCGCTCACGCGTTGCACCCACCACGCCTTCAGGCCGGTGAACCGCGCTTTCACCACAGGACTCCGGCCGCGAACAGCGCCACGGCGACGCCGGCCAGGTTCACGAACCAGGCGCTCCGGCGCGCCACGCGCAGTGGCGAGCCGACGTCGAAATCGCTCAGCAGGTGGCGCACGCCGCCAAGCACGTGCTGGGCAAGCGCCCAGACCACGAGCACCGTCGCCGCCTTGACAGCGAACTGCCCGAACAACGCCGTCACGCGCGCGAAGCCGGCTTCATCGCGCAGCGAAAGGCCGAGCAGGTAGGCAGCAACCGGAACGCTTGCGGCGAGCACGACTCCGCTGATGCGATGGCCGATCGAGGTCACGGCACCGACCGGCATCTGGATCCGCATCAGGTCGAGAAACACGGGACGATGCAGGCGAACCCCGGCATCCGCTCCGTGGCCGGCCTCGGGATGCCGCGTGATCAGGCGATCGTCCGTAGCGTCAATCCTCTGAAGCGAGGGATGCTTCATCTGAATTTGCGGAAGTAGTCGATGTCGAGCGCATCATGGACTCTTTCCATCGTCTGCCTGGCGATCGTGCGGGCGCGCCCTGTGCCGTGTTCGAGCGCATCGCGCACCCTCGCCATGTTGCCCTCGTACTGCGCGCGCCGATGCCGCATCGGCTCGAGCAGTTCGTTAAGAACACTCGTCAGCCGATCCTTCAGCTCGGCGTTGCTCACGCCGTGACGTTCGTAGCGCTCCTTCAGGTCGCTCACCTCGGCGACATCGTCGTCGAAGGCATCGAGATAGGCAAAGACCGGATTCGCCTCCACCCTGCCCGGCTCGTTCGCGCCGCGCGGTGGCCCGGCGTACATGGCACGCACCTTCATCGCTACGGCGTCGGCGCTGTCCCTCAGATCGATCGTGTTGCCCCGCGACTTGCTCATCTTCGCGTTGCCATCGGTGCCCGCGAGACGCGGCACCCGGCCGACCAGCGCCTCGGGCTCCGGGAAGACGGGCTCGAATTCGCGGTTGAAGCGCCGCGCCGTTTCCCGAGCCAACTCGACGTGCGGCAACTGGTCCTCGCCGACCGGCACCAGATTCGCACGCGCCAGAAGGATGTTCGCGACCTGCATCACGGGATAGATGTA
>JBDTIO010000474.1:0-7855 GCA_039936375.1 Caldimonas sp.
GCCCTTTGCCGAAGGAGCCGACGATGAAAGTCCATGCCGTAGCGAAGGTTCGGCTCGACGCCGACGGGCGCGTCACCGGGGTCGAATGGGGCCCCGTGAACACCGAGACGAACGAGTGGCATACCGAGCCGCAAATCGCCGACGTCTCCGAAGTCGTCGCCGCGTTGCATCGCGGCGAGGATGTGTTTGCGCTGTTCGTCGGGCCCCACGGGCTCGAGCCGGGCCGGCGCTTTCGCGTTGTCGAATACGACAACGGCTGGGAAACCGTGAACCTCGATGGCCCGTCGACGCACGAGCATGAGATCCACGACATGCTTCACGTCGAAAGCTGATGGCCGAAGGCGCCGCGCGCCTGCTCGTCGCCTGCCTGTGCGCGCAATGGTGCGGTGCGTGTCGCGAGTACCGGCCGGTGTTTGATGCGGTTGCCGCACGCTTTGCCGACGCAGCCGACTTCGCCTGGATCGATATCGAGGACGAGTCGGACGCCCTCGGCGATCCCGACATCGAGAACTTCCCGACGCTGCTGATCGTCAACGACGGAGCGGCCCTTTTTTACGGCACAGTGACCCCGCAAGCGCAAACAGCGGAGCGGCTGGTTCGCGGTGCTCTCGCCGGCGAGTTCGACACGCTTGGCCCCGAGGCCGCCGAGCTGGCCGAGCGCGCCGTGCGCATCGCCCGGTGGCGCTGAGCGCGGCGGCTCATAGGGCAACCTTCGCGCTGCGCGCCCCGGTATTCGCCTTGTGAGCGGCCCGGCGGCTCACGACAGCAGGTGCTTCCTGGCCCGGTGAACGCGTACGAACAGGTTCTCTTCGCTGATGCCCAGCTCGCTGCAGACCGCCTCGGTCGATCGCTCCTCGAGCACGCGCAAGCGCATTGCATCGCGCAGCCCGCGCGGCAGTGCCGCGATGCCCGCGAGCGCCAGCCCCAGCCGCTGGCGCTGATCGGCGATTTCTTCGGGCCCGGCACGCGGGCAGACCAGAGGTCGGCCGCCCGCCGGCCCTTCATCGTCGTCGTCGAGCGTCTCGTGATGGGGTGCGCGGCGCATCGCATCGACGATCTTGTTCTTCAATACCGCGGTCAGCCATGAGCGCAGCGCCGCGCGGCCGCCGAACGCGGCCCGGCCGGAAAGCACGGCCTCGAAGACATCGTGGACGGCGTCTTCGGCCAGCATCGGGTCACGCAAGCGACGCGCCGCGAAGCGGACGAGATAGGCGCGGTGGGCGACCACTTCGGGGATCGACAAAGGCACGGGAGCAGGCCTCTGGGCGGCACCGGCATTGCGGGCAGGGGAACGAGCAGCAAGGGGGGTCGGCAGGGCAGTGGCGGCGTGCATGGACGGCTTCGGGATTCGATGTCGCCACTGTCGACGCCGCACCTCGCGCCGATATCGCGAAAGATCACGCCAAGATCACATCGCTGTAAGGCGGCGCTCGCGGAACGAGACAATCGACCATGCCCGGTGCCTCCATCCTCGTTGCCGAAGACCAGACCGACATCCGCGATCTGCTCGTCATGAATCTGCGCGGCGCCGGCTACGACGTGGCCGCCGTGGCCGACGGCACGGCGGCGCTGGCCAGCCAGAGCGAGCATCCGAGCGACCTGCTGGTGCTCGATCTCATGATGCCCGGACTGGACGGCCTCGAGGTCTGCAAGGCCCTGCGGGGGCGCGGCAGCAGCACGCCGATCCTCATGCTCACGGCGAAGTCGACCGAGCTCGACCGCGTGCTCGGCCTCGAACTCGGCGCCGACGACTACCTGACGAAGCCGTTCTCGCTGGCCGAGCTGCTGGCGCGCGTCAAGGCGCTGCTGCGCCGGGCCGACCTGTTGCGCGCGGCGCAGGCCAATGCCGGTGGCGACGGCCGCGCGATCCGCAACGGCAGCCTCGAGATCCTGCCGGCGAAACGGCAGGTGCGCTTTCGCGGCACCTCGCTCGATTTCACCGCCCTCGAGTTCGACCTGCTGCTGCATTTCGCCTCGCATCCGGGCCACGTGTTTTCGCGCAGCCAGTTGCTCGACGCCGTCTGGGGCTACACGCACGACGGCTACGAGCACACCGTGACGACACACATCAACCGGCTGCGCAACAAGCTTGAAGCCGACCCGATGCGGTCCGAGCTGATCCTGACCGTGCGCGGCGCCGGCTACAAGATGCGCGATGCGCCCGGCTGATGCAGTCAGGCGCGGATCGGCCGGGCGCCGGGCCGCTCCCAAGCCCGGCTGCGCCCCCTCGGGGGGCAGCGCAGCCGCTTCAGCGGCAAGCGTGGGGGCACCTTCATGAGCGTTCGTCTCAAGCTTGTCCTGACCATCTTCGCGACCGGTCTGGTCACGGCACTCCTGGTCGTCGCTACGGTCGTCTACTCGTTCCAGCGCTTCGAGAACGAGACGGCGTACCGGCGCGGCATGGCGTTCCTGGTGCGTGTGGTCGGCATGTACGACAACATTTTCGACATGCACGAGAAGAGCCCCGAAGAATTCCAGCGCTGGCTGCGCGGCCTGGTCCTGTTCGAGCCCGACACCGAGCTGTACCTGCTCGACAATCAGGGCACGGTGCTCGCAAAGACCGGCCGTGCGGTCCTGGCACCCGGCTTTCGCGTTGCTCTCGGGCCGGTGCGCGACTCGATCGAACGCATGGATACCGCCTACGTCATGGGCGACGATCCGGAGCGAATGGATGCCGGCGCCGTCATCGTCGCCAAGCCGGTGCAACGCGCGGTCGAGCACGCCGCGTCGGCGAACGCCGGGTATCTCTATCTGGTGCTGCATACGCAGCAGCTGCCCGAGGGCCGCTGGGACGTGTTGCGCTCGAGCTTCGCCCGGCCGGTGATGGGCCTGGTGGTCGCCGTGATCGCCTTCACCACCCTGCTGGCACTGCTCATCATCTCGACCGTCACGCAGCCTCTCAAGAAACTGACGCAGGCGTTGGCGACGCTGTCGCAGCGTGGCCTCGCCGAAGGCCTGACGATCGCCCCGAGCAGCCCGTTGCCGGCGCCGACGAAGGACGAGTTCGGCCAGTTGACCCGCGCCTTCGAGATGCTGCTCGACGTTTGCCGCCGGCAGTGGAGTGCGCTGCGCCGCATCGACCATTTCCGGCGCGAGGGGGTCAGCAACCTGTCGCACGATCTGCGCTCGCCGCTCACCGCGACGGTGGCTTGCCTTGAGACGCTCGACGGCCGCTGGGGCGGGAGCGAGGAGCGGGCCGACGATCGGCGGCTGGTCGAGATCGCGTTGCGCAACACCCGCAATGCAGCCCGTCTGGTGCAGTCGCTCGGCGATCTCGCCAAGCTCGACGAGCCCGAGTTCACGTTGCGACTCGAGACGGTCGACGCCGGCGAACTGCTCGACGACATCGTCGTCCGTTTTGCCGAGCGTGCCGGCCGCCTCGGTGTCGCGCTCACGGCGGCGCATGACGGCGCCGATGGAGTCTTGCCCTATGCGCGCATCGATGTCGAGCTGTTCGAGCGGGCCGTCGCGAACCTGGTCGACAACGCCCTGAAGTTCTGCCCTTCGGGCAGCAGCGTCGTGCTCGCCGCGCACCGGCGCGACGATCGTGTCACCGTCAGCGTCGCCGACGACGGGCCCGGTATTGCGCCGGCCGATCTGCCGAACCTGTTCGACCGCTTCTACCAAAGCCGGCAGACTGTGGCGCCGGCCACCGGTGACGGCGGCCGCGGTCTCGGCCTGGCGATCGTCAAGCGCATCGCCGAGCTGCATGAGGGCGACGTCGCCGTGACAAGCGTGCTGGGACAAGGAACGCGCGTGGCCATCGAGCTGCCCGCCGCGACGACCTGAGGCGCGGGCGGGGAAGGCAGCGCATCGGGAAAGCCCCTGTGCTTCGTCAGGCAGCGAGCCTCTACAGTGACTCGACTCGCTGGCGGTACTGAATCGGCGCCGCGAGCGCGACAGGTCAGTGAGGAGACAGGTCGTTGCTTCCAGCGACGACAGGCAGGCCGCAGGGCCGATGCAAAAAAATACCAGGGGCGCCGCGAACCGGCGCCCTTTTTCCTGGCGGAACGCACGCCGTGCGACGCGCCGGGCCAATCCGGGAATTGTGTCGCGCCGCGAGGCGGCGTCGGCGTCGCACGGCGGCGCCGGCTCTCGTACCATGCAGGTCGCCGCCGCTCGCGAAGGTCTGACATGTCCCAGAACAATCGTCGCCTGCTCGACGTCGACATTCCCACTCAGCCCGACGTGCTGGTTCGCCTGTCGTTGCTGCTCGCCGAGGACGATGTCGATCTCAACGCGGTGAGCCTGCTCATCACCTCCGACATGGCGCTCGCGGCCGCGGTGCTGAAGGCCGTGAACTCGGCGATGTACGGGCTGCGCGGCCGTGTCCAGAGCGTCCAGCAGGCGCTGACCTACCTCGGTACGCGCGAAGTCGCCTCGGTGACTTTCGAGATGGGTCTGCGGGCCGTCTTTCCGGCGGCGCCCGAGCTCGAGCCGGTGTGGGAGCGTGCCAGCGTGCGCGGCTTGCTGATGGGCCGGATCGCTCAAGAGCTCGGCGTCGACGCCTGGGCCTCGCACTCCGCGGGACTCTTCGAAGAGTGCGGCAAGGCGGTGATGTTTCGCCACACGACGGAGCGCTACAAGCCGATGCTCGCCGAAGCGAAGAACGATGAAGAGCTGCTGCTGATGGAGCACGCGCACATCGGCGTCAGCCACGACACGCTGGGTGCCGCGTTGTGCGAAAGCTGGGGCCTGGCGCCGCCAGCGGTCGACAGCGTTCGCTATCACGTCGTCGTCAACAGCACGCTGGAGCTGCCCATGCACGTTCAGCGGCGCTCGATCTGCGCCATTTCGGCGATGGCCTATGCCCTCATGACTGACCCCGAGCGGCTCGACGAGGTTGCCCGCAAGGTGGCGCCGCAGGCCGATCTCGATCCACTCCTGGCGCAGCGCGGCGCACGCAAGGTGCAGGAGCAGATCGAACTGGCCGTCGAGCGCACGAAGACGGACTAGCCTTGGGCTAGTAGCGTTAGCAGCGAGACAAAGACAGGGGAGCGGGACGCTGGTCTCGGGGCTCGCTCTCGAAACCGCCCCGAATCGCCCGCCCCCCTGTGGGCACAGGCCAGCGGGCGTTGCAGGAGCATCGCCCGACCGGCATCAGGCGCGCGAAGTGTCGGTCACTGGTGCGCGTCCGCTGCTGTGCCCAAGAACCGGTTCCCCTTCAGCGGCTTCCTCCAGGCGGGCCGAACAACGAGAGCTGTTGCGGCACTGAATGTGGCCGCGTCAACACGAAGGGCCTTTGTGAAAGGCTCATCGGCGCGGGCGACATCGAAGCGCCGACACCCGGCCGCAAAAGCGACGAAGCTCCGCCGTAGGCACGCGGCCCGACAGGTCGACGCATCGGCAGCACGCTGGATGAAAAAGGCCGGGGTGGCATCTGAACTTCCTGGTTGGCGCCTTGCAACAACTCGTTGCAGGGGCGATAGGCAGCCTGTGGGACGCAACGTTCATGCCACGCGCGGCGCGTGACGACTCTCACGGCATTCATCGCAGACGTCTCGGCCGCGACGCATTCGGGCTGCTGCCGAGCCCCGGCCGCGACCGGCCGCGTCGACATCGCAAGCGGTCGTTACCGCGCCGCAGGCGAGCGACGGCTCAGGCGGCGGCGCGGTACCCGCGCGGAATGGCGCCCAGCAGCCGGCGCGTGTATTCCTGCTGCGGCCGTTCGAGGATCTGCGCGACATCGGCCTGCTCGACGACCTCGCCGTCCTTCATGACGATCACCTCGTCGGCCATGAATCGAACGACGGCGAGGTCATGGCTGATGAAGATGTAGGCCATGCCCGTCTCGTCCTGCAGGTCCTTCAACAGGTTGAGCACCTGCGCCTGCACCGACACATCGAGCGCGCTCACGGCTTCGTCGAGAACGAGCACTTCCGGGTTCAGCGTCAGGCAGCGCGCGATGGCGACGCGTTGTCGTTGGCCGCCGGAAAACTCGTGCGGATACTTGTGCATCACCGAATCGTCGAGACCGACTTTGGCGAGCAGGCTGCGAGCGCGCGCCTCGCGGTCGGCAAGGCCACTGCCGATGCCGTGAATGGTCATCGGCTCGACCAGCGTCTGGCCGATCGTGAACCGCGGGTTGAGCGAAGCGTATGGATTCTGGAAGACGACCTGGATCCGCTTTCGCATCGCCAGCATCTCCGGCTTCGACAGCGCGAGCAGGTCGCGGCCGTCGAAGATGGCCCGGCCGCCGACCGGGCCGCCGTTCGGCTCGTGCAGGCGCAGCAGCGTCAGGCCGAGCGTCGTCTTGCCCGAGCCGGATTCGCCGACGATGCCCAGCGTGTGGCCGGCGCGCAGGCGAAAGGTCGCGCCCTTCACCGCCTGGAATTCCTGGCGCCCGAACGCACCGCGGCGGATCCAGAAGCTCTTGCTCAGTCCGATCGCCTCGACGATGACGCGCGCCGCGGGATCCCTCACCTTGTCGACGACAGGCGCGGCGTGGCCGGCGATGTGGTCGTCGACGACGCGTAGTCGCGGCGCGCTTTGTTCGAGCGTCGGCCGACAGGCGAGCAAGGCCTTGGTGTAGGCGTCTTTCGGATTGGCGAAGATGGCGGCAGTAGCGCCTTGCTCGCGCACGATGCCGTTGCGCATGACGACGACGTGATCGGCGATCTCTCCGACCACGCCGAGGTCGTGGCTGATGAACAGCATGCTCATGCGATGCTTTTCTTTCAGCCCGGCGAGCAGCTCGAGTATCTGCCGCTGGATCGTCACGTCGAGTGCGGTCGTCGGCTCATCGGCGATCAGCAGCTGGGGCTCGCAGCCGAGCGCCATGGCGATCATCACCCGCTGCTGCTGGCCGCCGGAAAGCTGGTGCGGGTAGGCGGCGAGACGCCGCTTCGGTTCCGGCATGCCGACTTCGCCCAACAGCGCTTCGGCCCGCTTCATGGCAGCGCGCCGGCCGAGACCGAAGTGCTTGACGAGAGGCTCGCTGATCTGCTGGCCGACCGTGAAGACCGGGTTCAGCGAGCTCATCGGATCCTGGAAGACGCAGGCAATCTCCTTGCCGCGCAGCCTCTGCAGCGCGTCGCGCGGCAGGCCCATCATGTCGCGGCCGCGAAAGGTGATGGCACCCGAGCGCTCGGCGTTCTCCGGCAACAGGTTGATGATCGACATCGCCGTCACGCTCTTGCCCGAACCCGATTCGCCGACTAGCGCGACAGTGGCGTTCTCGGGCACCTCGAAGCTGACACCCTTGACCGCTTCGATGCGGCGCACGACGCCGTCTTCCTTGCCGAGCCGAAAGGCCACGCGCAGGTCGGTGATCGAGAGCAACGGGTCGCTCATTCGAGGCCGATCAGTTTCGGGTCGAGCGCGTCGCGAATCGCGTCGGTCATCATCGAGAAGGCGGTGACGAAGACGGCCATGAAGGCCGTGGCGGCGACGAGCTGCCACCAGTAGCCGAGGATCAGCTCGCTCTGCGCCTCGGCCAGCATCGTGCCCCAGGACACGTCGTCGACGCCGACGCCGAGGCCGAGGTAAGACAGGATCACCTCGTACTTGATGAAGCCGACCACGAGCAGCGACATCCGCACCAGGATCACGTGGCTGACGTTGGGCAGGATGTGGCGGAACATGCGCGACGTGGTCGAGGCGCCGATCGCCTCGGCCGAGCGCACGTAGTCGCGCGTCGAGTGCTTGATGAATTCCGCGCGCACCTGGCGGTAGACGCCGGTCCAGCCGACCAGCGCCAGGATGATCGCCACGCTGGTGATGCCGCGTCCGAAGATGACGGCGAAGGACAGCAGCAGAAGGATGTCCGGGATCGACGTGAAGACGTTGTAGACCCACTCGAGCAGGTCGCCGACCTTGCCGCCGAAGAAGCCGCCGATGGCGCCGAGCACGGTGC
>JBDTIO010000475.1:0-3458 GCA_039936375.1 Caldimonas sp.
CTGTTCGAGACCTACGCCGTCACGCTGATCGCGACGATGGCGCTCGGCTCGCTGATGGTCACCGGAGCGACGATCAACGCCGTGGTCTACCCGCTGCTGCTCGGCGGCGTCTCGATCATCGCCTCGATCATCGGCTGCTCCTTCGTCAAGGCCTCGCCGGGCATGAAGAACGTGATGCCGGCGCTCTACAAGGGCCTGGCCGTCGCCGGCGTGCTGTCGCTGATCGCCTTCTACTTCGTCACAAGAGCCATGTTCCCGCAGCCGATGGTGCTCGCCGCCGGCGGCACGGTGTCGGCGATGTCGCTGTTCGGCGCCTGCGCCGTCGGCCTCGTGCTGACCGCGGCGATGGTCTGGATCACCGAGTACTACACCGGCACGCAATTCAAACCGGTGCAGCACATCGCGCAAGCCTCGACCACGGGCCACGGCACGAACATCATTGCCGGCCTCGGCGTCTCGATGCGCTCGACCGCCTGGCCGGTGCTGTTCGTCTGCATCGCCATCCTCGGCGCGTACCAGCTTGCCGGCCTCTACGGCATCGCCGTCGCCGCGACCGCGATGCTGAGCATGGCCGGCATCGTCGTCGCCCTCGACGCCTACGGGCCGATCACCGACAACGCCGGCGGCATCGCCGAGATGTCGGAGCTGCCCGCCAGCGTGCGCGACGTGACCGACCCGCTCGACGCCGTCGGCAACACGACCAAGGCCGTGACCAAGGGCTACGCGATCGGCTCGGCCGGCCTCGCCGCGCTCGTCCTGTTCGCCGACTACACGCACTCGCTGGCCGGTCGGGGCATGAGCGTCACGTTCGATTTGAGCGATCCGCACGTCATCGTCGGCCTGTTCATCGGCGGCATGATTCCCTACCTGTTCGGCGCGATGGCGATGGAGGCCGTGGGCCGCGCCGCCGGCGCCGTGGTGGTTGAAGTACGCCGTCAGTTCCGCGACATCAAGGGCATCATGGACGGCACCGGTAAGCCCGAGTACGGCAAGGCCGTCGACATGCTGACCACGGCGGCGATCAAGGAAATGATCGTGCCGTCGCTGCTGCCGGTCGTGGCGCCGATCCTGGTCGGCCTGCTGCTCGGCCCGGCGGCACTCGGCGGCCTGCTGATGGGCACGATCGTCACCGGGCTGTTTGTCGCCATCTCGATGTGTACCGGCGGCGGTGCCTGGGACAACGCCAAGAAGTACATCGAAGACGGTCACTTCGGCGGCAAGGGCAGCGAAGCGCACAAGGCCGCGGTCACCGGCGATACGGTCGGCGATCCCTACAAGGACACCGCCGGCCCGGCTGTCAACCCGCTGATCAAGATCATCAACATCGTCGCCCTGCTGATCGTGCCGCTCTTGCCGATGGGCACAGCGTCCAGCGTCGGCACGACGCACGCCATGCCGGCATCTGCGCAAGTCGCGCCCGTGCTGGTACCGGCAAGCGACGCCGCCGCTTCGGCGTCGATGATGGCGCCCGCGTCGGCCGTTGCCGCCATGCCGGAGTCCAGCGCCGCGTCGAACTGATTCGGCTCGGCAAGGAAGAAGGCCAGCGTGACGCTGGCCTTTTTTATGTCGAGGTGCTTACCAGCCGCCGTCGTCCGAACCCGCCGCCGAAGTCGGCCGATCCGCCGCCGGCATCCCAGTCGTTGCCGGTGCGAAGTCGATGCTGCGCTCCTCCAGGGCACACGCGCGTCGGGATCGGGTGTGAACGAGGGGGCGGCGGGACGGTCGTGGAAGGCATCGCCATCCTGCTGCTCGTTACCGCGCTCCAGAAGTCTCTCGGCAACCATGCCGGCGGCAACGCCGCCCGCGGCGGCGAGGCCCACGCCCATCAAGCCGGCGCCGGCGACGCGACACCCATACCGGTGCCAGCCTGCGTACCCGGCGGGTACGAAGCGCCGGGCCCATAGGGTGGCGCGCCATAAGACGGCGTGGCGGCGACAGCACGATCGGAGCCATTGCGAGTCGATCGGATCATTCTCCAGGCAAGCAATATCAGCGCGATGATCGCTGCCGGCCAGACCCAGCCCGGCAGACCGGATGAGACGACGCGACGCTCTGCAGCCTCGGACGGAAGCCGCCGGCTTGGTGCTTGGGCCGTCGGCACATCGGCAAGTGCAGTGGCCGTCGGCCCCAGGCTACCGAGCGGCGTACCGTCGGATGGCGCGCGCCTGCGTTCTTTCTCGAGAAGCTGCTCGAATGCGCGAACATCGGCAGGGTCGCTGAACTTCATCGCGGGTCGAGATGGCGCGCCCTCGCCTCTTCCGCGGCGGCGGCGCTGAAGCGCCCGTTGTGGGCCAGGATTTCCGCCAACACATAGTGTGCGCGAGCGCTCTGCGGCTTCGCCGCGACCACCACCTGCATCATCGATTCGGCCTGTGCGTAGTGTCCCTTCTGCACCTCGGCATCCACGTCGGCCACGGTCGGCAACGCCCAGACGAAAGGCGCAACGACAACGAGCAACGTTCCGGCCAGCCAACGTTTCATGGTCAACCCTTCGCCCTTCGAAGGAAGAGCTTGCGAATGCGCAGACAGGTGATGGCAAGTCAGCCGTTTCCCAGTGCCGTACAGAGCTGACGGGTGAACCTCTCGCTTTCAGCAGGTGTAGCCGCGGACCTGGAGATCCAGGGCTGTGGGCTTTCCCTGGCCAAGAACGGCCCTTGGCCCAATGCGGGAACGCCAGCGTTTCGACGAACATCTAACAGGTTTGCAGTCGCTTCTTGCCAGCCAAGCTGACGCTTGCCCATGTTGAGAGGCATTTTTCATAAATCAGTCGGAGTAGGAATGCCAGTCACCCAGCACCCCCTCCACAGATCCGTACGTGCGGCACTACCGCATACGGCTCCTGCCTTGGGTCATGACGATCGGGCCAGCAAAGTGCGGCCAGTCGTATCCGCCCGCGGACGCTTGTCGCGTGAGTCCGGCTCGATGTCCGGTACGCGTTGCCGTCAGACGAATTCCCCTTGGCCCGCCGCCTTCCCTCCACCACCTCCGCTGCCCGGCCATTGCAGACCCGGCTTTGTTCGGCGGCTTCCTCGGTACTACGCAGCAGTCCGACTTCTCAGCGTCATGGCTCATCGGCGTACGCCCTTGGGCTTCCCGATGCGCTCTGCACTCAATGTTGCAGAAGACCCTGAGACCTCTCGGTTCCCGCGCGAGATGTGTCCACGCATGCACGAGGTCTGTGACTGCGCGGGGTCCGCGCTTGCCTCGCCAAAGCGGCAAGCTCGGTGTGGCCTTCGGCATGTCTCCACAACCTCGGCACCCAGGACCACCCGCAACCGAAGTCGCAGGGCATGGATTACGCAGCTCAATACCCGGCCTGCCTTTTCCCCTGTCAACGCTTCGCCCACGTCCTCACGAACGTACACGCATGACTCGGGGCCGCCGTAGCTGGCTAAAGCCTTCAACGTATGACTCTTTCATTCACAACATCTCGCCGGTTTTGACCGGCGCACGGAGAC
>JBDTIO010000476.1:0-3922 GCA_039936375.1 Caldimonas sp.
CCGGACGACAACACCGCGCTGGCGAAACGATAGGTCTCCATGACGTCCCTCTCAAGAACCCGGTCAGCTTCAGCTCAGGCCAGAGCTTCGCAGCAGCCAAATGACGGCGAGATGAAGTGGGTAAAAGGCATAGAACAACCAGCGCACGCGTGGCACAGGCCGATTGAACCTCGCAGCCAGCATGACGAGGGGCAGGGCGGCGAGTGCCCACAGGTTCTTGTTGACTCCGTACAGCGCGACAAGGCCGAACAGCACGAAAAGGACCGCGGGCCAGTTGGGGCGTCGAAAGTAGCTCCATGCGCCGACCGCCGTCGCCAAGGCCGGCCACCAGAACTCGACGACCGCGCCCCCGGCGACAAAGAGCCCGACAGCGAGGATCCGACCCACGGTGCCACGCTCGCTTAAATACATGACGCCCGTGGCCACGAGCAGCATGAACATGATGTTGAGTGGCCACCAGCCCCAGCCGAGGCCACCGAGGGCGATGAAGGGCAGCGTGGCCAGGGCGCCGGCAACCGTCAGCCTCGTCATCACCCGCTGGTAGACGCCGCGCTCGAACGTGCCCGGGCGCGCGAGGTTGTAGGCGAGCACGATGGCGAAGATCGGCATCACAGTCCGCCCGGCATCGAACAGCGCAGGGACCGAGGAGTGAAGCAGGTACTTGTTGACGTGATCGAGCGACATCAGGATAAGCCCGAGCCACTTCAGCGCTTCGATGGCGCCGCCTGAGAGGGACAAGTGCGCCAATGTGGACGGCACCGTCGTCGGCAAGGTTGAGCCACCCGCGAAAACGCGTCCAACGTCGCGCCCGGGCGAAGATACCGTTGTCACTGGACGCTCGCTTCGGTGGATCTGATAGATCAGCGCAGGAGCCAGGCGACCATCTGAAGCAAAAGGCCGAACGCGAGCAGCTTGATCAGGTGCCGAGAGAACCACCGGTACTCGTCGAAGGCGAACAGAGCCACCCAGCCGCGCTTGAGCGCCCACCAGAGCATCCACGTGCCGAGCACGGCGCCCACGAGCTTGCCTCTGCCCGGCAAGGTCGTGATCCAGTAGCCGACTGCAGCAGGAACCAGCAGCGCGTCGAGGAGCGCGAAGAAGCGCAGGACGTATTCGAGGCCGGGGATGGGGCCGGGAGCCGGGGGCCGCGATTCGGTTGGGTCCGGCGGGATATACGGTGGGTAGCGCATGTGAGCCTGTCGGAAATAGGAATAGGCTTAGGGACGCAGCAGGTGCAAGAGCAAGGCGGCGGTAGCGCCGGCACTCACCAACGCTGTCGTCATGTGGGTGAGCCAGTCATGCCATTTAGGAGCGCTTGCCCGGTTCAGCGTGTTGGCGAGCGTCGCGCTGAGGTCACGCAGTTGTGTGGTGGTAGTGCGCAGCTGCGAGGTGGCTTCGTTGTCGAATACCGTGCGGGCGGCGGTCTTCATGGCCGTGGTCTGCTCGTCTAGGCTGACTTGGGCGACTTCGTTGGTCCGACGCACGATGTGCATGACGGCGCTCTTTTGTGAATGGTCAACGATGGCCTGCGTGGTTTGGCGATAGCGGTCTGCCGAGGTCGCCAGGCCCTGCGCTGACTGGGCCAGCCGCACGCTTGCTGCATCGAGCACCGGTGCGACAGTGGCTACTCGTGTCAGAAGAGCGTCCATCTCGCCGAGGAGTTCGGCGATGAGAACTTCTTTTCTAGAGTTTTGGAGCGTGTTCACTTGGCAAAAAGGGCGGCGTAGGTGGCATCGAGGTTACGGGCGCAAGTGGTCGAGAGCCGCTTGATGGCCAGAAGATTGATGGCTTCGTCCTGCTCGGCCGGCGTCTTGGCGTCCCGAACTGCCTGGCGGAAATCGCGCTGATCGGCAATCACCGCGGCGAGCGACAGGTCGGCGTCCTTGATGAGCTCGAAGACTTCGTTTTCCTGGAGGGCGGCCTTTTCGTTGAGTTGGACCAAGCCCTGCGCTTTCAGGCCGAACAAAGCGCCAAATTCCTCGGTCACGTCGTCCGTGATATCAACTTTGTTAAAAACTACCTTGATACGTTCTGGCTCAACGCCCAAACGATGCAGAGCGAGGATCGTATTCACCGTGTCGGCGGTTTGTTTCTTGTCACTGACCGTGGGCACGACAAAATAGTCGAAGTCCTCCTGGCTACCTTCATACTGACCCATGAGCGCCAAGAACGTTTCGACATTAGAGGATCCGACATCGACGATAGCCGCGTCGAGCTTTTGCAGCTTGCGCTGCAGATCGCCGAAACGGTCGCCCTTCAGGCGCTCGATATCGACCCCATCAGCTTCGGCATCCTGATTGAGGGTTTCGACGGAGAACAGCTGCGCGTTCATGCGCGGTTGCAGAAGGTGAGCGGCCACGGTTGTTTTACCGACATTGCCGCTGAAATTCAGTACACAGATTTTCATATCTCGTTCTCCGGTTTGGTGATTGCCTGATGCCGCGTGTTCAATCTGAAGCTGGTGCGTTCGTCACTGTCTACCGTCTTTGCCTTTAGCTGCCTTAGCCGCCTCACGGCCGAGCCGTGTCAGTTCATTAAGGTCCGGGCGGCTGCGGGCGATGTTGCGGATGTCGTTTGGTTCGAACGGCCTTTTGTCCGGTGGGGTATGCGCAAGAGACTCGGGAGGCAAGTGTGGCTCGGGGAGTACGGTGTCTTTGAGGGGAGGACGGTCGAGCGATTCGTTGGCTGTTTTGGCCCTTTTTCGCAGTCGGTAGAGCGCCTTGGCAAAGCCGTTGAAGGTGATGTCAATGCCGTCCTCTTGAAGTGTTTTGACGACCGCCTCACGGCTAACACCCTTGTCCAGCGCGTCCTCTATTTCGGGCAGGACCCGTGCAAGGCGCCGGATGTAGACGCTTTTGGTTCCCGGTTTCAGAGCCATCAGCTTGTCCTTGAGCGTTGGTGAGTCCATGGGGTGAATTAGCGTCTTCTGGCTTCTTTGATAGCGCAATTGCAGCCTCGTGTTGATTCGCAAGTCCTTTGTCTGCGCTGTTTGTCCTTTGGTAGGGTTGTTCTGGCTGCTCACTCGTGTCGGCAACCGTCCCCTAGAGCAAAAAGGCGTCGAGTTGGTACATAAGAAGCCATCGAAGGCCTGAAGGGCCGATTTCTAAGCTGATATTCTTGGATTGCAGGATAGGCTACGCCGTCTTTCGTGTGATACATTGCTTGCTCATGAAAGCCGCTCCGTTGCCTCGCCGCGCGACCACGAGCGTCGACCTGGGCGAGCTGAGGGCTCGCTTGGTCGAAGTCAGTGCAGCCGCCGGCGTCGGTCCCTCCACGTGGATTCGAGAATTGGTGCGCCGTGAGCTGTCTGTCGTGGGCTCGCCTTCGACCAGCAAGGCAGTTGCGGCGGCGCCGGCATCCGAAGGCGTCTACCGCGCGTGGCTCGACGGCGAGCTGACTTCGAAGCTGGACCTGCTGACCCAGCGCGGAGGTTTCAGAACCCGTGCTGCAACGCTTCGAGCGTTGCTGGAGGGTGTAAACGTCGGCGACGCCAACGTCTCTTTGGGTGACGCTGTAGTTGCCCTGGGAGAGTCGAACCATCGCCTTGTGGCGATCGGCCGCAACATCAATCAGATCGCCAAGGCGCTGCACGGCGCCGGCGGCAGGGCGACGACCGCAGACGTTCTCGCTCTCGACGCGGCGCTGAGGGCGATTCACACGCATCTCGATCTCGCCTCGACGTTGGTCGGCGAGCTCCGTCCGATGTTCAAGAGCCACGCCGAGGCGTCATGAGCACCGACGGCATGCTCGAGGAGTGGGGAACGCGGCTTTTCTACGGCATGCCGGCCAAGGGCAAGCGTCCTGGTGGTGCTGGCGTGATCTTCATGAGCGCCGGCAGCGTTCGCGCTCAGGTGCGCGTTTCCGTCAGGCCGCACGCCAAGCAGGTGATGGTCAAGATCACGGGTGGCGGGCGTGGCATGAA
>JBDTIO010000477.1:0-6602 GCA_039936375.1 Caldimonas sp.
CCGGCAGCAGCCACGAGAGCAAGCGGCAGAGCGGCATCAGCCACTTCGTCGAGCACATGGCGTTCAAGGGCACGCACACGCGCAGCTGCCAGGAGATCAACCTGCAGGCCGAGCGGCTCGGCGCCGATGTCAACGCGCACACCGACAAGGACCACACCGCGTATCACATGCGCGGCCGGGCGCGCGACGCCGCGGCCTTCGTGCGCATGCTCGGCGACCTCGTCCAGGGCAGCACCTTTCCCGAGGCCGAGCTCGAGCGCGAGCGCCAGGTGCTGCTGCAGGAGTACATCGAAGACGACGAAGAGCCGCTTTCCACGGCCTACAAGCTGTTCGACAAGCTCTGCTTCGGTAGCCACCCGCTGGCGCAGCCGGTGATCGGCTCGCGCGCCAACATCGGCCGCTTCACGCGCGACGAGCTGCTCGACTATGTACAGGGCCAGTACACCGGTGCCAACGTCGTCGTCGGCGTCGCCGGCCGCATCGATGTCGACGCTCTCCTGCGCGAAGCCGAGGCCGCCTTTGGCGCCATGCGCCGTGGCGCCGAGAACGTCGTGGCTGCGCCGGACTACCGCGGCGGCATCGCCTCGCGGGCGCTTGCCGGCAGCGGCCAGACGCACGTGGTCTTCGGCCTGCCGATGCCGACGCTGACCGACGACCGCCATCACGCCGGCGTCATCGCCGCGGCGCTGTTCGGCGAAGGAATGAGCTCGCCGCTGCTCGACGAGATCCGCGAGCGGCGCGGGCTCGCGTACTACCTTTCGTGCTCGGCCGACGTGAACGAGCTGGCCGGCCAGTTCATCATCGAAGCGTCGACCGCACCCGAGCACACCGACGAATTCCTGCGCGAGATCAAGCGCCTGCTCGCGGTGCAGGCCGGGCGCATCGAGGCGGTGGACCTCGAACGGGCCAAGAACCAGATCGCGGTGCGGCGGCTGCGCGCCTCTGAGCGGCCGTCCAGGCGGCTCGAAGACGCCGCCCTCGACCTGCTCTCGCTCGGCCGCGCACGCGCTCACGCGGAGCTCTTGCAGCACAGCGAGAGCGTCACCGCGGCGCAGGTGCAGGCGGCCTTCGCGCACATGCTCGAGGCGCCTGAAGCGATCGCCATTGCGGGCAAGATCCGCAAGGGCACGCTGGAACGCGCGCGCGAGCTGTTCGAGCACCGATAGCGGGCGCTTCTTCGTCGCCTTTACATAGCAATGCAAAGCTATGTGAATAGGCGGGCGATGCCAGCTGTTTTGCTTCGTTCACCACTGCACGCAGCGAGGTTTGATGTGCGACTCTTCAATCCGGGGTTGAACATCATGAATATTTCGAGCGCTT
Source organism: Caldimonas sp. (assembly GCA_039936375.1). GTDB lineage: Bacteria > Pseudomonadota > Gammaproteobacteria > Burkholderiales > Burkholderiaceae_C > Schlegelella_A. The sequence continues at coordinate 1,321 of JBDTIO010000477.1, forward strand.
CCAGTTCGGTCGCTTCTTCGCTGGCCGCGATCCAGGGCCTGCAACCGCAGCAGGTCACCGCCGCGGCCGACACGGACGGCGGCAGCGGCGTCGCCAAGCCGCACAAGATGCACGGCGGCGGCCATATGCGCCAGGCCGTGACGCAGGCGTTGCAGAGCCTCGGCCTGACGCCGCCGGCGAGCGTCGGCGCGGCGGCGGCGACCTCGTCGACATCGACGTCGACTGACGGCAGCAGCGGCTCGAGCGATTCGGGCTCGGCGACCAGCGGTATCCAGCAGGACATGCAGCAGTTCATGCATTCGCTGTTCGAAGCCGTCAAGAGCGAAAGCTCGACCGACACGTCGGCATCGTCGGCAACGGGCGACTCGAAGACGAGCTTCGCCGATGGCTTGTCGACGCTGATTTCGCAAGTGAGCAGCGGCAGCGCGCCGGCCGATCTGCAAGGCGCGTTCTCGAAACTCGCCTCCGACCTGCAAGCAGCGGGATCGACGATGAGCGCGGCCGCGTCGACATCGGGCAACGCCGCGAGCGGCGTGCAGGCGTCGCTGCAGGCCTTTCTCACCAATCTGCAGCAGGACCTCGGCTATGGCAGCTTGGCCACCTCGTCGGTCGGCAACCTGGTAGCGACGCAGGTCTGATCAGCCGGCCAGCGCGACGAGGGAAGAGGCCGCCGTTGGGGCGAGCCTAGGTCTTCGGCGCCAGCGATGCCGCGACAGCGCGCAGCGCCAGTCGATAGCCGATCGTGCCCAGGCCGACGATCGTGCCGGCGGCGATGTCCGACAGGAACGAGCGATGCCGAAAGGCTTCGCGCTTGTGCACGTTGCTGATGTGCACCTCGATGAACGGGATCGCTACGCCGGCCAGCGCGTCTCGCAGGACGATGCTGGTGTGCGTGAGGCCGCCAGGATTGATGACGATGTAGCCCACGCCCTCGTCGCGCGCGGCGTGGATGCGGTCGATCAACGCGCCTTCGTGATTGCTCTGGAACGTGCCCAGCTCGAGACCGAGCGCCTTCGCCTCGCTGGCGCACTGCGCCAGCACGTCGGCCAGCGTGTCCGTGCCGTACACGGCCGGCTCGCGCGAGCCGAGCAGGTTGAGATTGGGGCCGTTGATCAGCAGGACTTTCATGCCGTGACTCCGCATTGCATGCCTGCGATCGTAACGTCGCCGATTCGCTAGCCAGCGCCATCGAGCTGCTGCACCGCCTTGACGACGCGCTGGAACTCCTCGCGATTGAGATCGGAGATCACACAGTGGTTCATGCCGCCGTGCGACCAGTGCGCCGTCAGGAAGCCACGGTCGGACGCGAAGTCCGGCTTGTCGCTTGACGAGTTGCCTGGCCAGACGAACGAATTGACGACGTGCTCGCCTTGCCGGTAGACCAGCGCCGCGACCGCCTGGCCGTCGAGGTAGTCGACGCGGCCGCCCAGGAACACCGAGCCTGGCAGGGGCAGCGCGTCCACGGGCGGCGAGAAGCCCAGCCTGGATGACAGGAAGGGCTTGACGGTGTGGTGGTCGGACGATGCCACGTCGACGAGGTGCTGTCCCACCGTCGAACGCACGTGGCTCGCGACCACCTCGTCCATCAGCCGCTGCTGCTTCGATGTCTGCAACCAGGCGACGTTCAGCGCCACCGCGAGCACCGCCGCGAAACTCATCGAGACGACGAGCGGCCGCCAGCCGAGCCAGCGCGACAGCGCGTGCATGGGCGACCGCGTTGCCGCGGCTGCCGGCGGGCGAGGGTGCATCGGCGCCGGCGCCCGCTCCTTGTCGGCCCAGGCCGTCAGGCGCGCCCGCAGGTCGGCCGGCACCGCGTGGCGATCGGCCTTCTCGCGAACCATCTCGCGCATCGCCAGCAGCCCTTCGACGTTGTCGCGCAGCGCCGCATCGTCTTGCAGCCGCCGCTCGATCTCCAGCCGCATGGCGAGGTCGAGCTCGCCGTCGACGTAGGCGTCGACTTTCCAGGATTCATCGGTCGTCTTCATGAGGTGCCTCCGCTCTGTGCCGCTCGCGGAACCGTGCGAAGCGCCGGCCGTACCAGCGGCGCCAATGCGGTTCGCATCAGGCCACGCGCCCGGGCCAGGCGCGACATCACCGTGCCCACGGGAATCTCGGCGATGCGCGCAATGTCGTTGTAGGAAAGGTCTTCCAGCTCGCGCAGCACGAAGACCTCGCGATAGGCCACCGGCAGCGCGGCGATGGCCTGGTTGATCTGCAACCGATCGGCCTTGCGGATCGCAATCGACGGCGGCTCGCTGGCCGCCGGCGCGGCGAGATCGCGCCAGGCGTCATCCGCGTCGTCGAGCAGGACCTGTTCCGCCGGGCGGTTCACCTTGAGCCACGAGTAGAAGGTGTTGCGAACGATCTGCAGCAGCCACGGCCGCGCGCTTTCCATGCGCAGGCTGCCCATATAGCGCATGGCCCTCATGAGCGCGTCCTGCACGACGTCCTGCGCATCGTCGGCATTGCGCGTGAGCCAAAGCGCCAGGTTGTAGGCCGCGTCCACATGCGGCATCGCCAGGAGCTCGAAACGCCGCCAATTCTCGTCATCGTCCATTGCTGATCCTCTCGGGACAAGCAGACCGGCATCGGCCGCGATTTATTCCAGGCACCCGAGCAAATCGCTCGGGCTTCATCGCCGCTCCGGAATATTTTCTGCGAGCGCCCGGTCTGCAGTGGGAAGTCGTCGTCCATTGCGGTCAACGTTCCAAGAAGGAAACACATGTCCGATCACCCCACGCTCGCCTCGCGCAGAAACGCGCTCCGTTGTCTCGCCTACGGTGGCGCCGGCACCCTCTTCACCCTCGCGGGCGGCATTCTCGTGCCGGTCGACCTGGCCGCCGCTGCCGAAGGCGGTGCCGTTCGCGCCGGCGCCGGCAAGCCGCTCTTCGTACAGATCAGCGACACCCACATCGGCTTCAACAAGGACGCCAACACCGACGTCACCGGCACGTTCCAGCAGACCCTCGATCTCGTCAACGGCATGGCCGAGCAGCCCGCCCTGATCATCCACACCGGCGACATCACGCACCTGTCGAAGGCCGCCCAGTTCGATCAGGCCGAGCAAATGCTCTCGCAGATGCGCGTCACCGAGCTGCACACAGTGCCTGGCGAGCACGACACCCTCGACGCCAACGCGGCTGAATATTTCAAGCGCTTCGGCAAGGCCTCGAACAACAAGGGCTACTACAGCTTCGATCACTCGGGCGTCCATTTCGTCGCCCTCGTCAACGTGCTCGACTTCAAGGACGGCGGCCTCGGCACCCTGGGTGCCGAGCAGCTCGCCTGGCTCGCGGCCGATCTGAAAGGCCGATCGGCGAGCACGCCGGTCGTCGTCTTCGCGCACATGCCGCTCTGGACGGTCTACGAGCCCTGGGGCTGGGGCACCGGCGACGCGGACCAGATGACGGCGATGCTGCGCCGCTTCGGCTCGGTCACCGTGCTGAATGGGCACATCCATCAGATCGTGCAGAAGGTCGAAGGCAACATCATCTTTCACACCGCGCGCTCGACGGCCTATCCGCAGCCGGTGGTCGGCGAAGGTGCGGGCCCGGGGCCGCTCAAGGTGGCTGCCGAGCAGCTTCGCAAGATGCTTGGCGTGACGTCGGTGACCGTCGCGACACCGAACGGCCCGTTCGGTCTGGCCGACACCACGCTCGCCTGACACGCCTCGTCGCCACCAGGATCTTTCGATGACATGCATTCGTCTCTTCCTTTCGCCCGTGGCCCGGGCGGCGGGCGTGGCCCTGGCCATGGCCTCGCTGTCGGCCGCCGCTGTCGCGCAGCCCGCTTCGCCGGCCGCCCATGACGCCGTCGCCGGCGGCGATGCGGCGCGCGGCAAGACGCTCTATCAGGCCTGCGCGGCCTGCCACTCGATCGACGAGAACGATGTCGGCCCCCGGCACCGCGGCGTCGTCGGCCGACCGGCCGGCAGTCTCGCCGACTACGCCTACTCGCCGGCGTTGAAGCGCTCCGGCATCACGTGGAACGAGGCGACCCTGAATCGCTGGCTGGTCAATCCGAGTGCACTCGTGCCGGGCACGAAGATGTTCTTCAAGGTCGACGACGCCCAAGCGCGCGCCGACATCATTGCCTACCTCAAGGAGCAGAAGTGACTCGCGACCGGCGCCTTCATCGGGGCGAAGCCACGACCTCGTCGGTGCGCACCTTGAAGTCTTCGAGAATGTTCGGGCCGAACGCGGTCGACAGCGCCACGTCGCAGGCATCGCGGCCGCGCGCCATCAGCACGCGGCCGATGCGCGGCATGTTGTTGCGCGCATCGAAGGTGTACCAGCGGTCGCCCAGCCAGGCCTCGAACCAGCCGGCGAAGTCCATCGGCCCGTAGGGCGGCGGCATGCCGATGTCGCCGAGGTAGCCGGTGCAGTAGCGCGCCGGGATGTTGACCGCGCGGCAGAACGCGATCGCCAGGTGCGCGTAGTCGCGGCAGACGCCGACGCCTTCGTTGTAGGCCTCCCAGGCGGTGCGGGTGCGCCGCGCGTGGTGGTAGCCGAACTCGATGTGGCCATGCACGAAGTCGCAGATCGCCTGAACGCGGGCCCAGCCGGTCGGCCCCGAGCCGAAGCGCTGCCAGGCAACGTCGGAGAGCTGGTCGGTCTCGCAATAGCGGCTGCCAAGCAGGTAGACCAGCGTCGACTCGGGCAGCTGCTCGACCGGCGTCTGCACCGCGGTCGGCACGACGATGTCGGGCAGGCCGCTGTCGTTGACCAGCGCCTCGTTCTTCAGGACGATGCGCCCGCGCGGCGCGACGATGCGGCTGCACCAGTTGCCGAACAGGTCGCGATAGGCGGTGATGGGCACCGGCGGATCGGTGACGAGATGATCGGGCTGCACCAGGTCCGACGCCCGCGAGTAGTGGACGTTCAGCACCAGCAGCATCGGCGTCGGCTGCGGGCACCGATACGCCATTTCGAACCCGACCCGAATCTGCATGCGCGCTCCCGTTGTGTCACTCGCCAGGAGCAAGCGACGTGCCTCCATGGCGAAGTATCGACCGTTCGGCGGCCTCCAGGGAACGCCGGCCCGTTCGATTTCCTCGCCCCTCGGCGGGCAGGCGCCTCGACGCGGAGCGCCGCGGAGCCGTCAGTCGTCGAGGTTGAGCTCGACGCGATGCAGATCTTCGGCAACGATCTCCGGCGATCGGGCGCGAAGCGCGTCGTCGAGGCTGAGCTCGCGCGCCAGGTCCAGCGCCTGCTCGGCCATGAGGCCGGGGTTGAGCCCGACCAGCCGCTTCGAGCAGCGGGCAACCCAGTCGATGTTCGAGC
>JBDTIO010000478.1:0-3139 GCA_039936375.1 Caldimonas sp.
CCTTTCACGCAGAGGTTCAAGGACGTTCGCATCCAACAGGACGGAAATCTCGCTACCGTTACGCTCGTGTTTATCAATACGAGACCTCAAAGCGAGTCGTGGGGTTGGAAGGCGCTCCAGTTGCTGAAGGTTGACGGGGTCTGGAAGATCGCCAGCGAGTTTTACACCTCCCACAAGCCGGAATGACGGCGGATGATCAAGAGCGCGGCCTAGTAGTCTGGGTGTCAAAAACATCGCATAGTGAAATTGCTGCATGCCGACGGCCTATCACCCGTATCACCCGGACCAGACGTTTCTGTTGCCGCCGTCTCCTTCGGAGTGAATGCCGGAAGACCGTTTTGCTTACTTCATTGCGGACGCAATCGACGCGCTGGACATGAACGCCTTTCATGCACGTTATAAGGGTGATGACCCACGCAACCAGCCGTTCGTCCCCGCGATGATGGTGAAGCTTTCGGTTTTTGGGTATTCGACCGGCGTGATGTCGTCGCGGCAGAAGGCCAAGTGGCTGGCCCAAGATGTGGCGTTTCGGGTGTTGGCGGCAGGCAATGCCCCGGTGCACCGAACATTGCGGGAGTTTCGCCAGTTACATGGCGTGGCGTCGACGCAATTGTTTTTGTGCAAGTCGTTCGTTTGGCCGCCTAGCAGGCTGTTGAGAATAGCCCTCCCTGCGTCGCTTCCATAGGCATGCTCTATGAAGAACATTGCGTCCGGACGGCTATTTGATGGATTTTCCCTCACGTGGGCGGCCGAGGCCAGCCCTGACGTCCAGGAGGGCCTCCGCAATTTCGCTGATCCGCGAAGCGGTGCGCGTGTGGAGGAAGACTCCCTTGTCCGTCAGGCGTGAACGTCCGCGACCCCCGCTCGATCAAACGCACGCCCAGGCTCTGCTCGAGTTCGCGCACGCGCCGGGACAGCGTGGCCGCTCGCGCGGCTGGCGCGGCCAAAGCCGCCGTGGGTCGCGACGAGGTGGAAATCGGAGAGAGCGAGGAGATTCATGGGTGTCCCATTTGCGAGACGACTCATCTCGTTTTAGCAACTATGCGCCGTACAAGGAGACGATCTATTGTTCAGTCACGGGAACGAACGGCATGCCAGCCCCCAGGGCCAACAGCAGAACGAACCCTCTCAACCCCGCGCAGCCCACGGCCGCGGCTCACATCGGAGTTCATCATGTCCATCCTCGTCACCGGCAGTACCGGCCGCATCGGCACCCAGATCGTCACCCAACTCGCAGCGAGCGGTGCCACCGTTCGCGCCCTCACTCGTGAGCCGGAGAAGGCCCACTTTCCCACTGGCGTCACGGCGGTCCGGGGCGATTTGCTGGACGCCGACGCCATGCGTCAGGCGCTCGCTGGCGTAAAGACGCTGTTCCTGCTCGTCAGCAACGCGCCCGACGAGCTGACTCAAGCAATCAACACCCTGGGCTTGGCGCGCGAAGCGGGCGTGACAGGCATCGTCTACCTGTCGGTGACCCGAAGCGCCGAGTACACCGATGTCTCGCACTTCACGGCCAAGCACGCCGTCGAACGCATGATCGAACAGATGGATTTGCCAGCAACCGTGCTGCGTCCGTCGTACTTCTTCCAGAATGACGCGACGTTCAAGGATCCGCTGACGAAAGCGGGGCTCTACGTCGCACCGATCGGTGACAAGGGCGTATCGATGGTGGACGTGCGCGACATTGCGGACGCCGCCGTCATCGAATTGCTGCGGCGCGATCATGCCCCTGCAGCGCTACCGCGTGAAACCTATGAACTCTCCGGACCCGACGCGCTCACCGGCATCTCGCTTGCAGCCGTGTGGACCGAGATGCTGGGCCGCGAGGTCCGTTATGCAGGTGGCGATCTGGACGTGTTCGAGGCGGCCGTCAAGGCAAAGGCGCCCGCCTGGCTCGCGTACGACCTGCGCGCGATGATGCATCGCTATCAGTCCGACGGCGCGGTGGCGACGTCCGCCGACATCGACCGCCTGACGACCCTGCTCGGTCATCCGCCGCGCAGTTACCACGACTTCGCGCGCGAGACCGCTCGCAGCTGGCTGCAATGAATGACGGCGGATGATAAAGAGCGCGGCTTGGGTAGCGACGGTCCAAGCTCGCGCTTTCACCCCCGACGAAGGAGATCTGCCACGATGACGATCCAGCCGCTCTCGCCTGAAGATGCTCCGGCCGTGGCCGCGATGCGACAGGCCGCGTCGGCTCACAAGGGCGAGCCGCTCGGCCCGGAGGCGCGGCCGATGTTCGACGCCATGTTTGCCGCCACGCCCGCTGCGGGAGATGTCCGGATCGAGGCCGCGACGGTCGGCGGCATTTCGGGTTTCTGGCTCCGGCCGGCGAATGCACGACCGGGCGCGCGCATCCTCTATCTTCACGGCGGTGGCTACGTGCTGGGCTCAGCACAGGCGCTGACCCATTTCGCTGGCCAAATCGCCGCGCGCGTCGGAGCGGATACCTTCGTCCCGGATTACCGCCTTGCACCCGAGCACCCGTTTCCGGCCGCGATCGACGATGCGGTCGCGGCCTATTGCGGTCTTGTCGCGGACGGTGCCGAACGGATCGTGGTCGCAGGCGATTCAGCAGGCGGCGGTCTGACGCTGGCGCTTTTGTCGATTCTCGCCGCCGACACGACGAAGGGCCTGATACGACCGGTCGGTGCGGCGGTGATGTCGCCCTGGACAGATCTGGCGCTCACCGGCGAAAGCTTCGAGACGCGAGCGGAGGCCGATCCGATCTTCACGCGCGGCGTGCTCCAGGCCTTTGCCCGCATGTATCTTCAGCGCCAGGATGCCACGAACCCCAAGGCGTCGCCGCTCTATGCACGGCTCGACGGCCTGCCGCCGATCCGCATCGATGTTGGAGACGACGAAGTGTTACTCGCCGATTCCATTCGCTACGCTGAGCGAGCGCGAGCGGCGGGCGTAGAGATCACACTCTCAATCTGGGAGGGCATGCCGCATGTATTCCAATCCTCCCTCGGCCAGTTTCTCGCGGCCGAACAGTCCTTGAACGCCGTTGGCGCGTTTCTCTCGAACTGCCTCGATATCCCGGCCGACAGCGCCATCACCTCCACCCCTTTCAAAGGAATCTGATCATGACATCTGTATTGTTTGTGGGGCAGAAGCCGGAAACCGTCGACTT
>JBDTIO010000479.1:0-13774 GCA_039936375.1 Caldimonas sp.
TGATGATCATTCTTGGGTCCTGCATCACGCTTCGCGTCACTGTTCCTGTACCGTCCAGCCGCCGCGCTCGGCGACCAGCGCCCGGTCGAAGCGAAATCCGGTTTCGTCGTCGAGCCCGTCGGGCAACTGGCGCACGACGATTTCGCCGCGGGCACGCAAAGCACCTACCGCATCGCGAAGCCCGGCGTCGCTCGACCAGGGGGCACGAACGGCCGATTGCGGCTCAGCCGCCGGCGCGAGCATCGCCAGCTCCTTGACGTCGAGGCCGAAGCCGACCGCCGGCCGGGTGCGACCGAAGATCGCGCCGACCTCGTCGTAGCGGCCACCGCGTGCCACGGCGTCGCTCGCGCCTTCGGCGTAGGCGGCGAAGCGCGCGCCGCTGTAGTACGCATAGCCGCTGGAATCGGCCAGATCGAAGCCGACGCGAACATCGGGGTGGGATCCGCGCGCGTATTCGGCGAGCTGCTTCAGCTCGTCGAGCGCAGCGGTGATCGCCGGACGTTCGGGCAGGTCGGCGCGCGCGGCATCGAGGACGGCTGCGTCGCCGTAGAGGGTGATCAAAGCCTCGAGCCCGCGCCTGGCCTCGGCCGGAAAACCTCTGGCGACATCGCGCAACTCGCTCGCGTCCTTGGCCGCAAGCACTGCATGCACCGCTTCGAGACGGGCGACATCGACCGGCACGCCGGCCAGCACCGCGCGGACGATCCGGGCATCGGCAAAATCGAGGACCACGTTCACCAGCCCGGCAACGCCGAGGCATTGCAGGGCCAGCTCCATGATCTCGAGATCGGCCTCGAAACCGGCGTGGCCATAGATCTCGGCGCCGAACTGCAGGGGTTCGCGGGTTGTGCCGCTGCCCGATGCGCGCGTATGCAGCACCGGTCCGCAGTAGCACAGGCGCGCCACGCCCTTGCGGTTGAGGAGGTGGGCGTCGATACGCGCCACCTGCGGCGTGCTGTCGGCCCGAATTCCGAGCGTGCGGCCGCTCAATTGGTCGACCAGCTTGAAGGTCTGCAGATCGAGGGCGTGGCCGGTGCCGGAAAGCAGCGACTCGATGTGCTCGAGCATGGGTGGGATCACCAGCTCGAAGCCGAAGCTTTCAGCCGCATCGAGCAAGCCGCGACGCAGCGTTTCGACCTGGCGGGCCCGGGCGGGCAGGACGTCGGCGATGTGCTCCGGCAAGAGCCAGGCAGAGGACATGCAAAAAGCGCCGGGGATTAAAACGGCGATTGTACGGGGCTCACCCCGGGCTCGATGCTGCGAAATCGCGACGTCATGACCAGAAGACGTAGAGCATCGCCAGGCCGGCCAGCATGCTCGTCAGGCCAAGGAAGCGGATCTGCCCGTCGCTCATCTGCGTCGCCTTTTGGAATACGCGTCGCCATGACTCGGGGCTGAGAAACGGCAGCAGGCCTTCGGCGACGAGCATCAGCGCCAGCGCGCTCATGGCGATGTCCCAGAAGCCGACCTCGGCCAAAGACTACTTCCTGGCAGGTGCGGCGAGCACCGCCGACGAACCGCGCATCGCCGCGAAGAATTCGCTGCTGGGATCGACGATCATCAGATCGTTCTTGCTGCGAAAACTCGAACGGTAGGCCTCGAGGCTGCGGTAGAACTTGGCGAACTGCGGATCCTTGCCGAACGCCTCGGCGAACAGCGCCGATGCCTTCGCGTCGCCGTCGCCCTTGACCTTCTGCGCGTCTCGATAGGCTTCGGCGACGATCACCTCGCGCTGCCGGTCGGCATCGGCCCGGATCTTTTCGCCCTCGGCGCCGCCGGTCGCGCGCAACTGGTTGGCGACCTGCTGACGCTCCGAGCGCATCCGGCTGTAGATCGAATCGGTGATGTTGGCGACGAAATCGACGCGCTTGATGCGCACGTCGAGGATCTCGATGCCGAACGACTTGGCGTCGTCGGCGAGACGATTGCGAACGTCCTGCATGACCTTGTCGCGCGCGCTCGACAGCACTTCGCCGACGGTGCGCTTGGTCACTTCCTCGTTGAACGCGGCATGGACGATCGGCGAAAGCTTCGCCTCGAGGTTGCGGATGTCGACGCCGTTGTTGCGGATGAACTGGCGCGGATCGTTGACCCGCCACTTGACCAGCCAGTCGATGACGAGGCTCTTCTTCTCGGCGGTGAAAATCGGCCGCGTCTCCGGGCTGTCGAGCGTCTGGATGCGACGGTCGAGAAAGCCAACGTTCTGGAACGGCGGCGGCAACTTGACCTTCAGACCCGGCTCGGTGATGACTTCCTTGATCTGGCCGAATTCGTAGATGACGGCAACCTCGCGTTGGTCGACGATGAACAACGTCGACGACGCGATCAAGAGGATCAGCAGCAAGCCGCCAACGATGATGCCGATACGATTCATGGCGTCGGCTCCTAGCGGCTCTCGCGGTCGCGACTGCGGCCGCCTTCGCGCGAACGAACGTCGACCGTGCCGGACACCGGCGCGGTCGTGTCAGCGGCGGTCGGGGTGGATACGGCCCCGGGCAGACTCGCCGGCGCCGAGCTGGCCGCCGCTTGCTGCAGCAGCTTGTCGAGCGGCAGCGACAGCAGGCTGGCGTTGCTTCTGGCATCGATCATGACCTTGGTGACGTTCGAATAGACCTGCTGCATAGTGTCGATGTAGAGTCGATCGCGAGTCACCTGGGGCGCCTTCTGATATTCGGCCAGCTGTTGCGCGAAGCGCGTCGAATCGCCATCGGCCTGGTCGACGACCCGAGCCCGGTAGCCGTCGGCCTCCTGACGCAACCGCGACGCCGTGCCCTGCGCCTTCGGAATCTCGGCGCTGGCATAGGCGAGAGCTTCCTTCTTCAGGCGATCGCCATCCTGGCCGGCCTTCAGCGTGTCCTCGAACGCGGCCTGCACCTGCTCCGGCGGCTGCACGCTCTGCACGTTGACGTTGACGACGACGATGCCGGTCTTCAGGCGGTCGAGCTGCGACTGCACCGAGCGGACGAGGTCCGACGAGATCGCGTCGCGCTGCTCGTACAGCACCGAATCGATCTTGCTGCGGCCGACGATCTCGCGCACGGCCGATTCGGCGGCGAGCGTCACCGCATCTTCCGGGTCGCGGTTCTCGAACAGGAACTCGCGCGCGTTCTTGATCCGGTACTGGACGGTGAAGCGGATGTCGACGATGTTCTCGTCCTGCGTCAGCATCGAGGAATCGCGCAAACCGGTAGCCTGGCTCACCGAGTTGCGGCCGATTTCCCGGGTCCGCAACTGGGTCACGTTGACGGTTTCGTGAGCCTGGAACGGGTACGGAAATCGCCACTGGAAACCGGCATCGACGGTGTGGTCGTAGCGACCGAAGGAGGTGACAACCGCCTGCTGCCCTTCCTGGACGATGAAGACGCCGCTGCCGAGCCAGATCAGGACGATGACGCCACCGATCAGCGCCGCGCCCACGCCGGCGCTCTTCAGATTCGGCTGGAAGCTGGGGCCGCCGTCCGGATCGCCGGCGCCGTTGCCGCCGCGGGGCGCGCCACCGCGGCGTCCGAACAGGCCGCTGAGGCGGCGCGTGAAATCGCGCCAGAGTTCGTCGAGATCGGGCGGCCCGTCGCCGCGGCCTCCGTTCTGCGCCTGGATCGGTTCGGCGCGCCCGAGGCCGAGCAGCCCGCTGAGCAGACGTCTGAAAGAGGACGAAAGTGAGGTCATGAAGACTCTTGTGGCCCAGGCCGGCTCGACGGGAGCGACTTCTCAGGCGAGGGAATGATAGGTGCCATCGCGCAGGTTCTCGCCGTCAACGTCGCCGGCGTCGTGCGCGCCAGCCGCACCGCCATCATCTGTGGCCGCCAAACCAGCGTTCAAGTCAGCCGAGCCAGCCGGCGCACCGAGAACCGCTTCGGCGATCCGCGACCGAAGCGCATCCAGCCTCTCGCCACTGCGCGCGCTGGCGAAGATACGCGGCACGCGCCGGCCGCCGGGGAGTTCGATGCTGTCGACCAGAGTGCGGGGCCGCTCGGTGTCGGCCAGGCGATCGAGCTTGTTGAAGACGATGACCTGTGCCACCTCGCCGGCGCCGATCTCGTCGAGCACGCGCTCGACCTCGGCGATCTGCCCGGCCAGCTCGGGGCTCGCGCCATCGACGACATGGAGCAGAAGGTCGGCGTCGGCCGCCTCCTGCAAGGTCGCCTGGAAGGCCTCGATCAAGGTGTGCGGCAACTCGCGGATGAAGCCGACCGTGTCCGAGAGAGCGACACTGCGGCCGATGCCTTCGAGGTGAAGCTGGCGAGTCGTCGTGTCGAGCGTTGCGAAGAGCTGGTCCGCGACGTAGGCCTCGGCGTTGACGAGCGCATTGAACAATGTCGATTTGCCGGCGTTGGTGTAGCCGACGAGCGAGATGCGAAAGGTTTCGTTGCGCTCGCGAGCACGCCGCTGCGTGTGGCGCTGGCGCTTGACCTTCTCGAGCTGCTTCTTGATGCCCTTGATGCGCTCGCCGATCATGCGCCGGTCGAGCTCGATCTGCGCTTCGCCTGGGCCGCCGCGATTTCCGATGCCACCGCGTTGCCGCTCGAGGTGGCTCCAGCGGCGCACCAGGCGCGTCGAGAGATATTGCAGGCGCGCCAAATCCACCTGCAGCTTGCCTTCGTGGCTGCGCGCCCGCTCGCCGAAGATCTCGAGGATGAGCATGGTCCGGTCGGCCACGGCAACGCCCAGGTGTTTCTCGAGGTTGCGCTGTTGCGCCGGCGAAAGCGCCTGGTCGAAGACGACCGCTTCGGCCTGATGCAGCTGCACCAGCTCCTTCAACTCGTCGGCCTTGCCCGTGCCGACGAAGAAGGCCGGGTCAGGCGCCTTGCGCCTGGCGATGACGCGCGCGACGGCGACATCGCCGGCCGACTCGGCCAACAGGGCCAGTTCGTCGAGCGAGGCGTCGAAGAACTTCTTGCCGCCGAAGTCGACGCCGACCAGGATCGCCCGGGCCGGCGCTCCAGGCGCCAGCGAAGCGGTGCTCAAGACGCCGACCGCGCGCGTGTCCGACAGCAGGACAGGCGGCGCGTCAAGATTGCTCGGCGGATTCCGGGGCAGCCTGGAAGTTCACCGCCCGGCCCGGCACGACGGTCGAGATCGCGTGCTTGTAGACCATTTGCGTGACGGTATTGCGCAGCAAGACGACGTACTGATCGAAAGACTCGATGTGCCCCTGCAACTTGATCCCGTTGACGAGATAGATGGAAACCGGAACGTGCTCCTTGCGCAGCAGGTTCAGGAAGGGGTCTTGTAAGAGCTGCCCTTTGTTGCTCACGTTGAAACTCCGTGATGTGTTCTGGAGCGGGCCACCTTAGCACAGGGTTTCTCGGTTGGCGGGTCGTAAGGCCATGCCTCATGACCGACCGTCGACAAATGGATTCTTCGACGACCGCATCTCGATGCGAAGCGGCGTCCCGGTGAGCCTGAAGTGGGCCCGGATCCGGCCCTCGAGGAAGCGCTTGTACGAGTCGGTGACATGCTCGAGCGAGTTGCCGTGGATGACGACGACGGGCGGATTCATGCCGCCCTGGTGCGCGTAGCGAAGCTTCGGCCGGAAGGCACCGGCGCGCTTCGGGCTCTGGTGCTGCACCGCTTCCTGCAGCAAACGGGTCAGTACCGGCGTCGGCATCTTGCAGATCGACGAAGCTCGCGCATCGGCGATCGCCTTCCAGACCGGCAGGAAGCCTTGCCGCTTGGTCGCGGAAATCGTCAAGACGGGGGCGAATTTGAGAAACGGCAGTCGCTGCGCGATCGAGCGCTCGAGCAGCTCCTTCTGGTACGCATCGACCGCGTCCCATTTGTTGACGGCGACGACGACGGCGCGACCGCTCTCCAGGATGTAGCCGGCGATGTGCGCGTCCTGATCGGTGACGCCCTGCGTCGCGTCGAGGAGGAGGAGCACGACGTTGGCTTCGGCGATCGCCTGCAGCGTCTTGACCACCGAGAACTTCTCGACCGCCTCGAACACCTTGCCACGCCGACGCAGACCCGCCGTGTCGATGAGATCGAAGTGCGTACCGGCGCGCTCGAAAGGGACGACGATCGCATCGCGCGTCGTGCCCGGCTGATCGAAGGCGACGAGGCGCTCTTCGCCGAGCCAGGCGTTGATGAGCGTCGACTTGCCGACGTTCGGCCGGCCTGCGACGGCCAGCCGGATCGGCACGTCGGCGGCGTTGGACGACATCGGCGTCTCATCGCTGTTCTCGCCCGCGGCATCATCGAGCGCCGCCTCGAGCGCCGCTTCGGCCAGGTCGCCGATGCCCTGCCCGTGCGCCGCCGACACCGCCAGCGGCTCGCCCAGCGCCAGCTCGTGGAACTCGGCCAGATGCGGCGAATCGGCCATGCCTTCGGCCTTGTTGACGGCGAGCAGCACCTTCTTGCCGGCACTGCGCAAGTAGCGCGCAATGTCGTGATCGTGAGCCGAGACGCCGGCCCGCACGTCGACGACGAAGATCACCGCATCGGCCTCAGCTACCGCCTGGCGCGTCTGCTTGGCCATCTCGCGAACGATCCCAGTCGGGTTCTGCGGCTCGAAGCCACCGGTGTCGACGACGATGAACTCGCGCTCGCCGACGCGGGCATCGCCGTAGTGCCGATCGCGCGTCAGGCCGGCGAAGTCGGCGACGATCGCGTCGCGAGTCTTCGTCATCCGGTTGAAGAGGGTCGACTTGCCGACGTTGGGCCGACCGACGATGGCGATGACGGGCTTCATGCCCGGCGCTCCTTGGCGCGTTCAGCGCCCGCCGGGCCGCCCCCGGGGCGATGGCGCCCTCTCGGGGGGCGGCAAGCGAAGCGCGCGAAGGAAATGCATCGCGTCAGGACGGACGGAACGCGAACATGCCGCCCGAGCGCGTGACGACGACGAGAACGCCGCCGACGACGACCGGCGGAACGGCGATGACACTGCCATCGGTCGACGAGCGCAATTGCGCTTCGCCCTTGGCCCGCGACAGCCAATGCAGGGTGCCGTCCCTGTCGCCGAAAACGACCGACGTGCCGATCACCGCCGGCGCCCCTAGGCCGCGATTGAGAAGGGCCTCGGTGGACCACGCGACCCGGCCGTCCGGGGTCTTCCACGCGGTGATGCGGTCCGACGCGTCGGCGCCGAAAACGAGCTCGCTGTCACCGCCGATCGCGTCGTTGCCGCCGACCGTCTTGGTCCAGACGATGCGGCCGCGCTCGGCATCGACGCAGCCGACCGCCGCCTGGAACGATCGAGCGCAGAAGAGATCGCCGGTGCGCAGTGCCGGACCGATCAGATCGGCCAGGCGTTCCACCTCGTTGGCGCCGCGCGGCGAGCCGATCGGCACTTCCCAGCGTACCGACGACGAGATCGGGTCGATGCCGGCCAGGCGCGGCCCCTGGCCGACCACGAGCGTGTTCTTGAATGCGGCGATGACGCCGGAGAAGGCCAGCGTCAGCGGATCGCCGGCACGCTGCATCTGCCAGATCTTGGCGCCGTCCTGCGCGTCGTAGGCCTGCACGGCGCGATCGACGCCGAGCACGAAGACGCGGCCGCCCGCGACCAGTGGCGCCGTCGCGACGCGAGCACCAAGCGTCTTGCGCCATTTGACCTGACCGGCTTGAAGAGCGACGAGCTCGCCTTCGCGGGTGACGACGGCAGCCACCGTGCCGTCGCTGCCGACACCGGCCGACAACTTGCTGCCGACGCTGGCACGCCACAGCACCTTGCCACTTTCGGCTTCGACAGCCAGCACCGTTCCATCGCTGGCGGCGGCCGTGAGGGTGCCGCCGTTGACGGCAACCGTCATGGGAAACTGAACCGAGCCGATGTTCTGGTTCCAGAGCTGCCGGGCCGTGATCGGTGCCGTGATCGGCTCGAGCGGCTTTGGCTTCGGTCGATCGGGGCCGAACAGCGAGCAGGCGCCGAGCGATGCCGCCAGCGCCAGCCAGGCGAATCTAGAAGCCAGCCGAATCGCCCTGCGCTCACCAAGCGCGTGCGCCTGCGCCCGGCCGCGAGTGCCAGCCGTCATTTCATCGTCCCGCTGGCCGCCGTGGCATCCGGAGCGGCACCGAGGACATCGAGCTTGGCCTCGACAAGGCGGCGATAGTCGATTTTCGCGTCCATGGTGCTCCAGGCTTTCTGATAGGCCACCTTGGCCCCGTCGATCTTGCCTTCGGCAGCGAGGATGTCGCCGCGCCGGTCGGCGGCGAGTGCAGCGAATTCGGTGTCGTCGATGCCGTCGAGCTGCTTCAGGGCTTCGTCGTATTTCTTGGCATCGAGCAACAAACCGGACAGGCGAAGCCGCGCCGCCGCGCGATAGGCGCTCTCCGAAGCGCTCTCTGCGACCCAGGCGAGATCGGCTCGAGCCGCGTCGGGCAGACCCTTGTCATCGGCGACCTTCGCCGCCAGCAATCCGCCCTGAGCGGTGAAGGCGGTGCGCGGGAAGCGCTCCTTCATGTCGCCGAAGATGCTGCCGGTGCGGGCAGCATCGCCCGCCTGGGCGGAGCGGGACAGCTCGTCATACATCGCGCCGGCCTTGGCGCCCTGGTCGCGCTGCCAGGCGTTCCAGCCGAGCCACGCCAGATAGGCGCCGACGACAATCACGAGCACCGCGGTGATGAGGTTGCCGTACTCTTCCCAGAAGGCCTTGAGCTGATCGAGCTGTTCTTGTTCTTCGAGGTCGAGATGCGTGGCCATGGCAAGCGTGTTTCGGACAAACCGGAGATTATGAGGCGAGGGTCGCCGCCCACGAGGCCGCGTCGGCCAGCGGTGCCAGCCGCTGCGGCGCGCCCAGGTCGCGCAACGGCTTGATGATCACTTCGCCACTGGCCAGTTCCGATTCACCGAAGACGACGGCGTAGCGGGCGCCACTCGCATCGGCCCGCTTGAACTGAGACTTCATGCCGCTCCAGCCTTCGCTGCCTGCGGCGTGCATCTGCACGGCGAGGCCCGCGGCGCGGAGGATCTCGCAAGCGCGCATCGCCACAGGCCACGCGGCCGCGCCGGGAACGATTGCATAGACATCGGGCGCAACTGGCGGCGCCGGCGCCCCGACCGCCTCGAGCAGCAGCAGCATGCGCTCGATGCCCATGCCCCAGCCGACCGCCGGCGTCGGCTTGCCGCCGAGTTGCTCGAACAGGCCGTCGTAGCGACCGCCGCCGCAGACGGCTCCCTGCGAGCCGAGCCGAGCGCTGATCCATTCGAACACGGTCAGGTTGTAGTAGTCGAGACCGCGCACCAGGCGTGGATTAACGCGATAGGCGAGCCCGGCCGCATCGAGCATGCCGCGCACCCCATTCAGATGCATCAGCGACGCTTCGCCCAGGAACTCCATCAGTTGCGGCGCCGCTTCGACGATCTCCTGCATCGCCGGGTTCTTGCTGTCGAGAATTCGCAGCGGGTTGCTGTGCAGCCGCCGCTTTGCGTCGTCGTCGAGGCGATCGGCATGCTTCTCGAAATGCGCGATCAGCGCGGCGCGATGCGCCAGGCGTTCGGCCGGTTGACCCAGGCTGTTCAGCTCGAGCCGGACGTCGCGTCCTTCGACCAGGCCCAGGTCGCGCCACAGCGCGCGGCACATCAGGATCTGCTCGGCGTCGACGTCGGGGCCGGCGTGGCCGAGCGCCTCGACATCGATCTGATGGAACTCGCGGTAGCGCCCCTTTTGCGGCCGCTCGTGCCGAAACAACGCGACATTCGACCAGAGCCGCAGCGGCCCGTTGTAGAGCGCGTTGTGCTCGACCATCGCCCGCACGATGCCGGCGGTGGCTTCGGGGCGTAGCGTCAGGCGGTCGCCGTTCATCGCGTCGGCGAAGGAATACATCTCTTTCTCGACGATGTCGGTCACCTCGCCGAGGCCGCGTACGAAAAGCGCGGTCGGCTCGACGATCGGCGTGCGCACGTTCGAATAGCCGTAGCGCCGCATCAGGCCGCGTACCTTGTCTTCGAACCATTCCCAGCGCGCCGATTCCGGCGGCAGGATGTCGTTCATGCCTTTGACGGCTTGCAGTGCTTCGCTCATGGGTCGTTCGGCGGCGCTCGAAGCGCCCGCCTTCATGCGGTGGCGGTGCTGCCGAAGCGGCGCTCGATGTAGCTCTCGACGAGCGACTGGAATTCCGTGGCGATTCCTTCGCCGCGCAGCGTCAGGGCCTTTTCGCCGTCGATGAAAACGGGCGCAGCCGGCGCTTCGCCATTGCCGGGCAAGCTGATGCCGATGTCGGCATGCTTGCTTTCGCCCGGCCCGTTGACGATGCAACCCATCACCGCGACCTTCATCTTCTCGACGCCCGGATAGCGCGCCTTCCAGACCGGCATCTGCGCGCGCAGGAAGTCGTCGATCTGCTTGGCCAGCTCCTGGAAAGTGGTGCTCGTGGTTCGACCGCAACCGGGGCAAGCCGTCACGCTGGGGTTGAACGAGCGCAGGCCGAGCGACTGCAGGATCTCGAGGGCGACGACCACTTCCTGCGTACGCGTCTCGCCCGGCAGCGGCGTCAGCGAGACACGGATCGTGTCGCCGATGCCTTCTTGCAGCAGCACCGCGAGGGCGGCCGTCGAAGCGACCGTGCCCTTGGTTCCCATGCCGGCTTCGGTCAGGCCGAGATGCAATGGATAGTCTGATTGCCGCGCCAACGCCCGATAGACGCTGATGAGATCCTGCACGCCGCTCATCTTGCACGACAGGATGATCTGTTCCTTGGCCAGACCGATCTCTTCGGCCCGCCGCGCCGACGACAGCGCCGAGACGATGATGGCGCGATACATGATCTGGCGCGGCTCCTGCGGCTCGGCCAGCCTGGCGTTGTCGTCCATGAGCTCGGTCAGCAGCTCTTGGTCGAGGCTGCCCCAGTTGACGCCGATGCGCACCGGCTTGGCAAAGCGAACGGCCGTCTCGACCATCTGCGCGAACTGGCGGTCGTGCTTGTCGCCCTTGCCGACGTTGCCCGGGTTGATGCGATACTTGGAGAGCGCCTCGGCGCAGGCCGGGTAGTCGCTCAGTAGGCGATGGCCGTTGTAGTGGAAGTCGCCGATCAGCGGCACGTCGATACCCATCCGGTCGAGCTGGTCGCGGATGTGCGGCACTGCCGCCGCGGCTTCCGGCGTGTTTACGGTGATGCGGACCATCTCGGAGCCGGCAATGGCGAGCTCCTTCACCTGGATCGCCGTGCCGATGGCGTCGACGGTATCCGTGTTAGTCATCGACTGGACCCGCACCGGCGCATCGCCGCCCACGGTGACGACACGCGAGCCCCAGCGAACGCTGGCCTGCCGGGAATGCCGCGGCGCCGGACGTGCTGGTTCGACAAACGAATCGAAGAACTGGTTTTCGTCTCGCATGATTTCGCTCGCTACTTGAGTTCGAGGCGGGCAACGTTGTCGCGCGTAAAGGGCTGCAGTTCGGTCGGCAGACCCCGGAATATGACTTCCGTTCCCGATGCGTTGCCGATTTTCACCTTGAGCGGCGGCACACCCTCGATGCCCACCGCTTCGCCAGCTCGAAGCAATCGCGAGAAGAGCAGCTTGCCATGCCCGTCGTTCACGTCGACCCAGGAGGCCGCCGAGCTGCGCAACTGCAGCAGGCCGGCCGGCAGACTGGCAGGAAGCGACGCCGGTGAGGGCGCCGGCAGCGCGACGGCCGTGGCATTGCGGACGGCATCGGAGGCGAGTCCGAGCGATCCGGCAGGGGCCGATGCGATCGCGGTCGAAGGAGCGACGATCGTCGACGAGCCCTGCCCAAGGGACGGCGCCGTCGACGTTGTCGGCGTCTCGGTCGATTCGGGGGGCATGCCCGGTTCAGGCAGAGCCGGCGCCGCCGGTGCCGGGCGCGTGCGGACTGTGGCAAGCCCGCCGAAGCTCGCCGGCAGCAGATACAGGACGGCTGCGGAGACGAGGATCAGCGCAACGACCCAGAACATCGGCCGCGACGCGATCTGCGACCAATCGCGTTGCACCAGCAAGCCCGGCCGCTCCCGAAAGGGCATGTTCAAGCCCTCGCCCAGCTGCTCGAGCCGATGCCCGATCGGCGGCGGCAGGAGCTGCATGACCGGAGCCGGGTCGGTCTTCAGGGCTCGGCAAACCGTTTGCGCGAGAGCGCGGGTGAACGTGGCGTCGGGCAATTCCGCGAATCGATCCGACTCGAGCAGCTCGAGCTTCTTCGGCGAGACCTTGATCGCCGCGGCTAGCGCGGCGATGTGCAGGCCCTGCTTTTCGCGCGCTTCGCGCAACAGGCGTCCCGCCGTCGGCTTTGCCGCTGGCGCTGGCACCGGCGCGTCTGGCACGTCATTCATCGAATGCGGCGCGCGAGTAGGCGGCGGCTTCGCGCGAGTCCGGAAAACGATTGCGTAGCTGTCGACCGAATTCGGCCGTGCCCGGCTGGTCGCCGAGCTTGTGCTCGATGCGCGCAGCCAGCCAGAGGGTCGGCGCGTTCGAGACGTCAGCGAGCGCATTGACGCGCCGAATGTAGAAGCGGGCCCGCTCGTATTCGCCGCGCCGATAAAGTACCTCGGCCAGGTTGCTCGCGGTGGCCGGGATCGACGGATCGAGCTCGTAGGAACGCGACAGCGACACGTCGGACTGGGCCAGCTGGCCGGCAAACGCCTGGCAGACACCGAGGGCGAAATAGGTACGCGCCGAATCCCGGTACTGCGGCACGGCGAGGGCCCGGTTGAACAGCGCCGTCGATTCGTCATAGCGCCTCTGCTTGCACAGGTAGTAACCGTAGTTGTGCATCGAATCGGCGTCGCTCGGGTTCAGCTGCAGCGCCCGCTTGAAGCTCTCTTCGGCGAGCGCGTTCTCGCCGAGACTGGCGTAGATAAGCCCGCGAAGGTTGAACGCTTGACCGTAGGTGGGATCGGCGGCGATCGCCTGCTTGACCTGGTCGAGCGCCGTCGCCATCTGGCCACGGCCGAAATAGGCCGAGGCCAGATCCATCCGTGCATGTGCGCGCTTTTGCGCGTCGGGTTCGTCGGACGCGGTGACAATGTCCTTCAGATCGTTCGGCGAACCCAGCGACGTCGACGTGCTGGTCGAAACGCAGCCAGCCAGCTTGGCGAGAAGAAGCACCGCCATCAGCATCGGAACGAATCGAATCGGGTTCATGAAACGGAGCGCTCCGAAGGACGTGACCTGTCGCCTTCACGGCGCGATGCCGGGCCCACCATCCGGTGCTCGCTGCCAGCGGCGGTGGATCGTTGACGACGCTCGTCGACGTGGGTCCGGTCCTGCACTTCGCCGGCAAGCTGGCCGCAGGCAGCGGCGATGTCGTCGCCGCGGGTCCGCCGCACCGTGGTGACGATGCCGCCTTCGCGAAGCAACGCCGCGAATTCGGCGACTCGTTCCGGCGGCGAGCGATGCAGGCCGGATCCGGCAAACGGATTGAAGGGAATGAGGTTCAGCTTGCAGGAAAGCCCAGGGCATTTCTCGCTGCCATCGCCACGCAGCAGGGCAAGCAATGCCTCCGCCTGGGCCGGCGAATCGTTGACGCCGGCGAGCATGCAGTATTCGATCGTGATGAAGTCGCGCGGCGCGCGATCGAGGTAACGCCGACAGGCGCCGAGCAACTCGTCGATGGGGTACTTGCGGTTGAGCGGCACCAGTTCGTTGCGCAAGGCGTCGTCCGGGGCGTGCAGGGAGACCGCCAGGGCCACCGGGCAATCGACGCGCAGCCGGTCGATCATCGGCACAATCCCCGAAGTCGACACCGTGACGCGCCGGCGGGACAGGCCATAGCCGTGATCGTCCAGCATGACCCGCAGTGCCGGCACCAGGGCCGAATAGTTCTGCAGCGGCTCGCCCATGCCCATCATCACGACGTTCGTGATGGCCCGCTCGCCCGGG
>JBDTIO010000480.1:0-6522 GCA_039936375.1 Caldimonas sp.
CCGGATCCACGACGATGGCGCTGCGGCCGTCGTCGATCATCCAGATGTAGTTGTCGCTGAAGGCGGGTACTGCGGTCAGGTTCATGACGGAAGGCGCGATCATACAGTTGCCCGAATGGCTGAAGACTCCTGCGGGAGAGTACCTGCTCGCCTGGGAACAGCGTCATCTCGACCAGGCCGTTGCTGACGTGTTCGGCTTCCATGCGCTGCAACTCGGCTTGCCCGAGCTCGAGGCCTTGCGTGCCAATCGGATGCCGCATCGCTGGCTCGCGACGGAAGCGTCGCCGTCGACCGGAACATCGGCCGGGTCGCTCGCCGCTGTCTCGCTGCACTGCCACTTCGATGCGCTGCCCTTCGACGCCGCGAGCCTGGACCTCGTCGTCTTGCCACACACCCTCGAGATGGCGCGCGATCCGCATCTGACCTTGCGCGAAGTCGAGCGGGTGCTGGTTCCGGAAGGCCGTGCGCTCATCGTCGGCTTCAACCCGGCCAGCCTGTGGGGCACGCGGCAACGGCTCGGCCGGATGCGCCGGCGTCTGGGCCTGGGCTCCGAACGCGATCTGTTCCTGCCACGCGCGGGCGAGTTCATCGGCTACCGGCGCCTGCGCGACTGGTTGCGCCTGCTCAGCCTCGAGGTCGAGTCGGGCCGCTTCGGCTGCTATATCCCGCCCCTGACGTCGGCGCGGTGGCTGGCCCGCTTCGGCTGGATGGAGAGCGCCGGCGACCGGTGGTGGCCGGTATTCGGTGCGCTTTACTACGTCGTCGCGGTCAAGCGCGTGCGCGGCATGCGGCTGGTCGGTCTGGTGCGCAAGGAGTCGCGGCCGAAGGCAGTGACGGCGCCGGCTCCGGCCACCGTGGCCCAACATCTGACCGAATTGGAAATTCATGGCAGCGAACGCTGAAGGACACTCCGCGACGAAGTGGCTCGCCTATACCGACGGCGCCTGTGCGCCGACGAATCCGGGGCCGGCCGGCTGGGGCGCCGTTCTGATTGCCCCGGGAAGCGGCGATGAAAGCGATCATTTCGGCTTCATTGGTCTCGGCACCAACCAGATCGCCGAGCTCACGGCCGCGATCGAGGGTCTGGCCCGCGTTCCGGAAGGCGCGGCCGTCGAGCTCGTGTCCGACAGTCAGTACGTGCTGAAGGGCCTGACCGAGTGGCGCGCCGGTTGGGAGCGCAAAGGCTGGCGCAATTCCAAGGGTGAGCCGGTGGCCAACCTGGCTTTGTGGAAGCAGCTTTTCCTCGCTGCCGATGCGCGCCGCGTCAGCGTGCGCTGGGTTCGCGGCCACAACGGTGACCGCTGCAACGAGAAGGCCGATGCACTCGCCAACAAGGCGCTGGCACTGAAGACGCGCAGCGTTGCCTAGCGACTCTCGACTGCGCCGGGTCGTTTCCAGCGGACTCGTCGCCGCCCTGGGGCAGCGAACGCAGCGAGCCTGGGGCGACTGTTTTCAGGCCAGGCTTCGCTCGACTTCGAGCAACTGGAATCGTGCCAGGGCGAGATTCGTGCGGTGCTTTTCGAGCAGGGCGACGATGAAGAGATCGGCATGTCGCTGCAGAGCGCGGATGAGCACGTGACGAGCACCGGCGCTGGTGATGATTTCGTCGACCGGATCGGTGAGGCCCATGCTGCGCGCCGATTCGCGGTGTGCGCGCAGCACCTGCGCCGCGGCTGCCGCGGCGAGCTCCATGTCGATCGGATGATCGTCGCGCGCCTCGTGCGCCAGAACGAAGCCGGTAGCGCCGTCGACGAGCGCGCAGCCGATCAGGCCGTCGAGCTTGAGCAGCACGCCGAGCGCCTGGCGGCCGCGCGACGCATCGAGCACGCCGCGCGTGACCTGCGTCTGTGCGGCCATCGCCGCGCCGCCGCTCGTCGTCGTCGCGGCGGAGGACGGAGCGGCCTGCGCCGTAGTCCCGCCGTTGCCACCGAGCTCGCCGACCTTGATCGGAAAGTCGCTGATGCCGAGCATCGGCGAGACGGCCGACGGATCCCAGCCCGGCTGCAGCTTGGCTTCGTTCCAGACCCCGAGCATGGCGTTCCACACCGACGACGCGCCGGTCATCGGCTCGCTGACGATGCGCACGTGCAGGCGCTCGGGCCAGACGATGGCCTCGACCTTGTTGTTGATCCAGCTCGCGTTCGGCGGCAACTGGAACAGCAGGTGCGGGCAGCGCCAGGTGGGCAGGCTCGTCGCGTGGCGCAGCGAGGTGAGCAGCGCATCGATCGCGTGCGGCTGCATCGGCCCGATGATCACAGCCGTCATCTGGCTGCGCTCCATCAGTGCCACCGGAATCTCGGCGTTCTCGGGGCCGGGCGCGCGCACGTCGGCATGGAAGATGCGCAGCGTGTCTTCCTGGCGCCGCACGAGTGTCGTGCGCTCGATCATCGCGATCGTGCGCAGCGTGGTCTTCTCGCGCAGGTGGAGCTTTTCGATGGGTCGACCGCCGGCGTCCGACAAGGCCTTGATCACCGACGATGCCCAGACCCCGACAGGATCGAGCAGCGTGATCATCGACGACGCCGTTTCGAGATCGGCACGCGTCGCCGCGAAGTGTTCTCTGATGGCTTGCGCCGGCGAGCCGATGACGACGAGGTCGCTGACGTGGCGATCGATGATCTGGCCGCGCTCGTTGACTTCGGTGGCGGTGCTTTCCATGATCGCCGTCGCCTCGAATCCTTGCGAATCCGCTTGCGTGTCGTCGAAGTCGCGCGATTTCTTCTTCGCGTCGCGAGCTGGCCCGAGGTCCCCGAACAGCGATGTCAGCATGAGCGCTCCTGTGTGCCGCACAGGCGCGGCACATCGATCCATCGCAGTCTAGAGCGAGCCGCGCGGGCGCGCTGATCTACGTTTTGTTACAACGACACGCGGCCCGAGCAAGCCGATGGTCGGCCGGAGCTCGTTTGCAGGTCGATCCAGCCAGCGCGACTCAGCCGCGTTCGACCTTGCCGCTGCCGACGATGCTGACGCTCGGAACCGCTGTGCCGGCATACCTCACATGTCCCGAGCCGGCGATAGACACGCGCAGTTGCCTGCTGACGTTGACCTCGGCCTTGCCGCTGCCGGCGATGTCGATCTTCGCCTCCTCGGCGATCAGTCGAGGCAGCGAACAATCGCCACTGCCGCCGATGTTGATGGCAAGCGTGCTGGCCTTGCCATCGGCGCTGGCATGGCCGCTGCCGCCGATGTTGACGGCGAGGCGCCCGGCATCGAGACCGGTGAGATCGACGCTGCCCGTGCCGCCGATCGAGACGCCGAGGCGCGCCGCATGCAGGCCCGGCGCCGTGACCCGGCTGGAGCCGCCCAGATCGATCGCCGCGATGCGGATCAGGTCGATGCGGACACGGATCGGCCGGGTGGGGTCAAGCTGCGTGTCGCCGGCGGCTCGGATCCTCAGGGTGGCCGAGCCGGGTGAACCTTCGACCTTCGTCTCGACCAGCGCCAGCAGGTTGTCGTCGCCGATGAGCTCGAGGCCTTCCTGAGTGCCCTGGTGGATCTCGACCTGGAACGAGCCGCTGATCGCGATGCGATCGAAGCCGCTCAGTGCTCGCTTGTCGGTGCCAGAGTGACCGGAGCCATGAACGGTCCGATCGGCGGCGAAGGCGTGACCCGACGCGGCGGCGGCGAGGCCGATCAGGACGGTACGACGGCTGGATGGGTTCATGGCAGGTGAGGGAAGTGATCGATGGTTTCATGATCGTCCCGAGTCGAGATCCGCGCCAGCGCCGCGCGATGAACTGCAAAAGTGTCCGATCGCTTGCCGACAACGATGACGATCGGTCAGCCCTCACCGCGAAAAAAGCGCAAAGGCGACGTCCCGACCGAGCGTCGCACCATTGCCGCGAAGGCGCTCGGGCTGGCGTAGCCGAGCTCGCTGGCGATCGCCGCCATCGGCAGGCGCCGTGCCGCGAGCGGCACCGCGCGCGCCAACAGCACCTGCTCGCGCCAACGCACGAAGGTCGTCCCGAGCTCGCTGCGAAAAAGGCGGGCGATGGTCCGCGCGCTGGCCCCCGACGTGGCTGCCCAGGCGTCGAGCGAGCGGTGTTGCGATGGATCGTCGAGCATGCTTTCGCAAAGCCGGCGCAGGCGTTTTTCCCTCGGCAAGCCGATGCCGAGTGGCACCTGCGGCGCGCGGCGGAGCTCGTCGAGGAGCAGCACGGCCAGTCGCCTTTCGCGCTGCAAGGTGTCGCGGTCGAGTGCAGCACGCGAAGTGTCGGGCGAAGGCTCGAGCTCGAGCGCGAGGGCGAGCAGCAGCGGTGACGCCTCGAGGACCCGGCACTGCTGCCAGCGGCTTCGGTCCGCGGCCCTGGCCGCAGGGCCGAGCCGGCGCCGGCCTGGGTCGACATAGAGCGTCAGGAGGTCGGTGTCCTCGACGACGGTGACCGCGTGCTCGACACCCGGCGGGATCCAGAGCGCCCGCGACGGCGGAACGATCGTCGTGCCGTGCAGCATCGTCACGCGGACCACACCGGTCGTCGAGATCGCGATCTGGCCCCACGGGTGAGCGTGCGGCACCACGCGGGTGGTGGCCAGCAGATGCTGGCGCTTCGCACGCACCGGACGCAGCCGATCCGGGCGAAAAAGATGCGGCGTCAGGGGCCCGACCGAGATGGCGAACGGCATGGCGGAATCTCGACAGAAATTGACTCCCTATCGTAATCCGGACGCGCCGCCCTGGATTAGCATTCGGCCTCGAAAGGCAGCGATGACAGCGACCACCACTTTCCCCGGCAGTACGCCGCACCCGCTGCGCCGGGACGCGTCGCTGATGGGCCTGGTCGGCCTGGCACACATGGTCAGCCATTTCAGCCAGCTGCTGCTGCCGCCGCTGTTTCCCTGGCTGAAAGACGCGTTCCACGTCAACTACGCGCAGCTCGGCGTGCTGCTGACGATTTTCTTCGTCGTGTCCTGCAGCGTCCAGACGCTGTCCGGCTTTCTCGTCGACCGGGTCGGGCCGCGGCCGGTTCTGTTTGCCGGCATCGGCTTGCTTGGCGTCGCCGCTTTCGGCTATTCGATCAGCACCAGCTACACGATGTTGGCGCTGTTCTCGGCCCTGGCCGGCGTCGGCAACGGCGTGTTCCATCCGGTCGACTACACCTTGCTCAACCGCAAGATCCACTCGTCGCGGCTCGGTCACGCTTTCAGCGTCCACGGCATCACCGGCAGTCTCGGCTGGGCGCTGGCGCCGGCGATGATGGTCTCGATCACGCTGGCGTTTTCGTGGCGGATCGCGCTGGCGTCGGCCGGCGTGCTCGCTTTCGTGGTGATGATCGTGCTGTGGTTCAACCGCTCGCACCTGACCGTCGACATGACGAGCGCGGCACGACCCGCCGCGTCGACGACGACGAAGGCCCGTGTCGCGGATCACAGTCTCGGTTTCCTCGCCATCCCGGCGGTGTGGATGTGCTTCGGCTTCTTTTTTCTCTACGCCGTGGTCCTGAGCGGCGTGCAGGCCTTCGCTCCCGAGGCCGCGCGCCAGCTCCACGATGTGCCGGCGCGATGGGCGGCGCTCTGCCTGACGTTCTACATGGTCGCGACGGCCGGCGGCATGGTGCTTGGCGGATTTCTCGCCTCCGATCCGACCCGCTGCGAGAAGATCATCGCCGTCGGCTTCGGTATCGCCGCGCTGATCGCCCTGACGCTCGGCTTCGCGCCGCTGTCGCCGATGACCGTGCCGGTGCTGTTCGTCGTGATGGGGTTCGCCGCCGGTATCGCCGCTCCCTCGCGCGACCTGATCGTCAAGCGCGCGGCGCCGCCGAACGCCACCGGCCGCGTCTACGGCGTCGTCTACTCCGGCCTCGACATCGGCCAGGCCGCGGCGCCGCTGGTGTTCGGCCCGCTGATGGACATGCACCGCCCGGCTGACATCTGGCTCGGCATCGCCATCGTCCAGGGCCTGATGATCGCCAGCGCGTTCAATGTCGGCCGGGTGCGCCGCACTCCGCTCGCGCCGGCGGCCGCAGCCGCCTGACCGTCCGCGCTCAGACGGCGCTGCGGTGCCGTTCGACGCAGGTCGCGAGCACGTCGTCGGCCGGCCGTTTCCACCAGTTCTCGCTGGAGAAGATCTCGACCTCGCTGTAGCCAGCGAACCCGGCCGCTTCCATCCAGGCGCGGATGCGTGCAAGCTCGATGACGCCGTCGCCCATCATGCCGCGATCGTTCAGCATGTCGCGCGTCGGCACGAGCCAGTCGCAGACGTGAAAGGCGAGCAGCCGCTCGCGGCCGGCACGAGCGATCTGCGCTTCCAGCTTCGCGTCCCACCAGACGTGATAGACGTCGACCGCCAGGCCGAGCGCGCCGGAGCGTTCCGCGTCGAGGTCGTCGCACAGGTCGAGCGCCTGCTCGATGGTGTTGACGCAGGCCCGGTCGGCCGCGTACATCGGATGCAGCGGTTCGATCGCCAGCGGCAGGCCGACGCTGCGTGCGTATTCGAGCGTCGCGGCGATGCCGTCGTGAATGTCGTGGCGCGCTCCGGCCAGGTCCTTCGAGAGCGGTGTGCCGGCGAGTGCGCCGGGCAGCCCG
>JBDTIO010000481.1:0-7153 GCA_039936375.1 Caldimonas sp.
GAAGTGCCGCGGCGCGACCAGGGCGTCGACTTCGTGCTGCGCGCGCATTGCCTGGTGGCGGTCGGCGAAGGGCAGCAGGGGTTGGCCGTGCTGGAGACCGAGCGCGAGCATCAGTCGGGCGCCGCGACGCAGACCTTGCAAGTCATCGTCCAGATGGTGGAGGCTGTGCTGGCGCTGCAGGGCCAAGCAACCGATCGACACATGCGCATCGTCGATGCGGTGCGCGCCGCCTCTGCCATCGACTACGGCCGCTTCCTGCACTACGTGCCCGAATGGGCGGGGCGTATCGCCGAGTACGCGCTCGACGCCGGGGTCGAAACCGAGTTCCTGCGCGCGGCGATCCGCCAGCGGCGCCTGCTACCCGACGATCCGACGCGCGAAGACTGGCCGTGGCGCCGGCATGTGCAGGCGCTCGGCGAGCTGCGCCTGCTGCGCGACGGCGAGCCCGTGCACACGGCGGGCAAATCGCAGCGCAAGCCGCTCGAGCTGCTCGCGCTGCTCGCGGCGCACGGCGGCGGCCCGCTAACCATCGACGCGGTGATCGATCAGCTCTGGCCCTCGCTCGACGCGAACGCGCCGCGCGCGTCGTTCGACATGGCCTTGTCACGCCTGCGAAAACTGCTCGAGGTGCCGGATGCAATCCGCGTCACCGAAGGCAAGGTCGGTCTCAACCCCGCTGTCGTCTGGACCGACGTGGCCGCGTTCGAGCACGTCTGGGAGCGGCTCGCCGGCCTCGAAGCCGGCCCCGACGCGGCCGCCACGGCCTCGGAGGCGGCCGCACCGCTGGCCGATCGCGTGCTCGCGCTGTACCGCGATCGCCTGCTCGGCAGCGAAGACGCGACCGGGGCGCTCCAATCCGTTCGCGAGCGACTGGCGATCAAGTTCGCGCGCGTCGTCGTCGATCACGGCGCACGCCTCGAATCGCTCGGCCAATGGCGAGTGGCGACCGCGTTGTACGAACGCGCGCTGACGCGTGACACGCTGGCCGAGCCTCTCTATCGTGCCTTGATGCGGGCGCATCTGCAACTGGGCGAGCGCGCCGAGGCGCTGCGCACGTTCAGGCGCTGTCGTCAGTTGCTGACCGCGGTTCTCGGCACGGAGCCGTCGGCGCAGACCCAGGCCTTGGCCCGCGCCGCCGAAGGGCCCTGAGCCGGCTCCGGCGTGCGGCCTTCGGGCGGCCGTCGGATACGCGAGCTTCGGATACCGGTCACTGCCCCACCTCGCCGTCGCGCCTGCCCCGGACGTAGAGTGCCGGCACGTCGCGAAGAGAAAATGCCGTTCTTGAAGCAGCGCTATGCTGAGGCCGATCCACTCTGCCTCTTCTCTCGTTCCCGACATCGCGGGCTCGGGCGCCGGCCACCGCATGTACGACCACAACCAGACCCTCGTCCCCGACTCCTTCATGGCGCTTCATTCGGTGAATGGAAGAGCCGTGTGGTCCCGAGAAGAAACCGAAGCGCGGTATGCGACCTGCGAGGATCTCGCGCTGCATACCGCGGCCCTGCTCGAAGCCCACGGCCAGGGCCCGGACGACGCCGACGAAGCGCTCAGGCGCTGCGGCGAAGGCCTTCGCACGCAGCCCATGTCGATCCTCGCCGTCGAAGTCGCGTGGGTGCTGCACCGCATCGCCGAGCTGCGGGATTGGCCCGAGCCGGAGTGGCTCGCCGAACCGTCGCGGTCGGCGCGCGCATGAAGGCGCCGCCGCGCCTGCGCTCGCTGCTCGAAGAAGGCCTCATCGACGGCGTTGTGCGCCAGTTGATGAGCGGCAAGGAAGCGACGGTCTACGTCGTGCGCTGCGGCGACGAGACGCGGTGCGCCAAGATCTACAAGGAGGCAACGCAGCGCAGCTTCCGCCAGGCGGTCGACTACACCGAGAACCGCAAGGTCAAGAACACGCGCCAGGCGCGCGCCATGGCCAAGGGCACGCGCTTCGGGCGGCAGGCGCAGGAAGCGGCGTGGCAGAGCGCCGAGGTCGACGCGCTCTACCGCCTTGCCACGGCCGGAGTGCGGGTGCCGAGGCCCCTCAACTTTCACGACGGCGTGCTGCTGATGGAGCTGGTGGTCGATGCCCACGGCGACGCCGCGCCGCGCCTCAACGACGTGACTCTCACGGCCGACGAAGCGCGTACGCACCACGCGACGCTGATCGCCGAGGTGGTGCGCATGCTGTGTGCCGGCGTCATCCACGGCGATCTCTCGGAATTCAACATCCTGCTCGCCGCCGACGGGCCGGTCATCATCGACCTGCCCCAGGCGGTCGACGCGGCCGGCAACAACCACGCCGAGCGCATGCTGCTGCGTGACGTCGCCAACCTGAACGGCTTCTTCGGCCGCTTCGCGCCGGAGCTTCTGGCGACGCAGTTCGGCGCCGAGATGTGGGCCCTCTACCGGCGCGGCGTCCTGCTGCCGACGACGGCTCTCTCAGGCCACTTCCGCGGCGAGCTCCGGCCGGTCGACGTCGAAGGCGTGCTGCGCGTGGTCGACGATGCGCGGGCCGAAGAAAAGGCGCGCCTGCTGCGCATGCAGCTGGCGCCCTAAGCTCGTCGATGCGGGGTCGCGCCGCCTACTGCTTCAGTCGTTGGCTCGGCTTGGCCAGATAGAACCATTCCTTGCCGGCGTCGCCCGCGGCATTCGGAAAGACCACGTAGCCGGCGAACGGCGCCGCGACGGCGCTGCCGTCGTGCCGGCTGCCGATCTGCTCGCCGGCGGCAACCGGGTCGAAGCTCTTCCACGCCTTCACGAACGTGTCGCCGGCGTGCAGCTTGTCGACCACTTCGCACAGGCGCAGCGCCTCGACGTTCGGCGCCGGCGGCGGGTCGGGGGCCTCGATGAGGCGCAGGTGAGCCAGGGTGTTGACGATGGCGCGGTAGGCGACCGATGGCGCTTCGGGGTCGTCGTGCCGGCCGCATTCGAGCGTGAGCGCGCTGCCACCGACCGAGCGCATGTATTCGGTGGTGCCGATGCCGTAGCGCGGATCGAGATCGAGCGCCGCGTCGGGCATCGACACGGCGAGCTCCCGGCGCCGGGCCACGCCGAGGGCGTAGGTGTCGAGCCAGCCGTCGACCGCCCGGCCGACGCCGAGCCGCACCGCCAGCGATTCCTCGCGCGCCGCCTGCGCAAAAGGTTCGAGCGGACCTGTGTTGTCGGGCGGCCCGAGGAACACGAAGGGCGCGCCCGGCGAGGTGAACGAATGCAGGTCGAGCAGCACCTCGTGCTCGGCGAGCAGCGGGCACAGCCAGTTGGCGACGTGATCTTCGTACTCGCGCGGCGCCGCCGTCGGTGTGAGCTTTCGATTGAGGTTGCGGTCGCCGGCGCGGCGATGCTCGGCGTAGGCAAGCGGGTTGGTGACGGGAACCATCGTCAGCCGACCGGAAGTGAGGTGCATCGCCCCGGTATCGATCTCGCCGATCACCTGCTCGATCGCCCGCGTGCCGCAGGTCTCGTTGCCGTGCACGGCGCCGAGCACGATGAGGCGGGCGCCCGGCTCGGGGCTGGCATATGAAACCGCCTTGAATGGCTGCATCGAAAGGGCCTCGAATGAGCACGTCGCGAAGTGATCGATTCTAGGGACGCGCGAGCGCTTTCGCCCTCGCCTATGCTCGGTGGATGCTTCGCCAATCGCGCACCACGCTCGCGGTCGACACGCCGGGTCGCGGCCTCGTCGAGATCACCCGGCGGGTGGCCGACTGGGTCGCGACCACCGGCATCGGCGACGGCCT
Source organism: Caldimonas sp. (assembly GCA_039936375.1). Classification (GTDB taxonomy): domain Bacteria; phylum Pseudomonadota; class Gammaproteobacteria; order Burkholderiales; family Burkholderiaceae_C; genus Schlegelella_A. Next base: position 3,720 of record JBDTIO010000481.1, read on the forward strand.
GCTGACGCTCTTCATCCGCCACACCTCGGCCAGCCTGCTGGTCCAGGAGAACGCCGACCCCGATGTGCGTGGCGATCTCGATCGCTTCTTCGCCCGGCTGGTGGTCGACGGCGATCCGATCTCGAGTAGGGGTACGCGGCCGGACGCTACGCGCCGAGCGTCGCCAGCACGGCGTCGCCGACGACCAGCCCGCTGCGTTCGGCTTCTGCCGCCAAGGCATCGCGCCGGGCTCCGGGCAAACGAACACCGTCATCGACGAGCATTTCGCGCACGAGCACCTCGATGCGATCAAGGAAAGCTTCGCGCCCGGCGAGCGCGGCCGGGTCGATGACCAGGAACGCCTGGCCGATGCCCGGGCGATTGCCTTCGTCGACGAAAAAGCTCGACGCCTCGAAGCCGAAGTGGGCGCCGATCAGCGCCGTGACCATGAGCTCGACGACGAGCGCGAGCATCGCGCCCTTGCTGCTCGAGACAGCGCCGACGGCGAGCATCGAGCCGCCGAGCGCCGCCTTCGCATCGGTCGTCGGATGGCCTTTTGCATCGAGAGCCCAACCGAGCGGGATGGCCCTGTTTTCCTTGGCCGCGACCATCACCTTGCCGCGTGCCACTTCGCTGAGGCTGAGGTCGATCATCAGCGGCGCGCTGCCGCGGCGCGGAAAGATCGCCGCCACCGGATTGGTGCCGAAGATCGGATGCTTGCCGCCGGCCACCGGCATCGCCGCCGGCGAGTTGGCCAAGCCCAGGCCGACCAGACCATCACGCGCCGCCGGGCGCAGGTGATCGACGATCACGCCGGCGTGATGGCTGCGCACGACGCCGACGAAGCCGATGCCGAATTCGCGTGCCCGCGCCGCGGCCTCGGCGACCGCCAGCTCGCAGGCCGGAAACGCCAGCCCGTCGGCCGCATCGACGATCGCGACTGCGCCTTTGTTCTTCGTCACGCGGGCGATGGCGGCGCCCTCGACCCGGCCGTTCCTCAGATGCGTCGCGTACTGGGCCACGCGGCTGAGGCCGTGCGAGGCAAGCCCCTGCGCTTCGGCGAGGACCAGGGCGCGTGCCGTCGAGTCGGCCATCCCCGCATGGGCGCCGGCACGCTGCAGCGCCGCCGAGACGCGCCGCCGTGCTTCGTCGAGCGAGAGTGTTGCCATCAGCCGAGGGCCTCCATCACCTTGTCGGCGATCAGGGTCGAGATCCGCGCGCTCGACTCCTGCGACGGGCCCGCGACATGCGGCGTGAGGAGCAGATTCGGGCAACCGGCGAAGGCGTTGTCGGCCGGCAGCGGCTCGACGGCGAAGACATCGAGCGCGGCGCCGCCGAGATGGCCGCTCTTCAGCGCCGCGACCAGTGCCCGCTCGTCGACGATGCCGCCGCGCGCCGCGTTGACGAGCACGGCACCCGGCTTCATGGCGGCGAGGCGCCTTGCATCGATGAGGTGCTTCGTCGAATCGATCAGCGGGACGTGCAGGCTGACGACGTCTGCGGTCTCGAGCAATTGCTCGAGACCGACGCGCTCGACGCCGGCTTCGGCATACGCCGCATTGCCCGAACCCAGCGCCGCGTCGAACGCGATCACGCGCATGCCAACGCCTTGCGCCAGTCTCGCCGTGACTCGGCCGATCGAGCCGAAGCCGACCAGGCCGAGCACCTTGCCGCCGATCTCGCGGCCGTTCGACAGCGCATCGCGCGGCCAGCGGCCGGCGATCACGTCGCCGCTCGAGCCATAGACGCCGCGCAGCAGCAGCATCGCCGAAGTGATCACGTATTCGGCCACAGAGCTTGCGTTGGCGCCCACCGCGGGGATCACCTCGATGCCGCGCGCCGCGCAAGCGTCGACGTCGATGTTGTCGAGGCCGACACCGAGCCGGGCCACGACCTTGCAGCGCGTCAGCGCCCCCAGCAGCTCGCCGCGCACCTGGGTCCGGTTGCGAACGATGAAGGCGTCGGCGCCGGCCGCGATCTCGCGCATCCGCGCCGGTTCGTCGACGAGCTTCGGGTCGTAGAGCACGTCGTGCGCCGCTGAAAGCGTGGCAACGCCGGGCGCGTCCATGAACTCGGTAATCACGATGCGCGACATGTCAGGGCTTCGACGACTGCTCTGCACACCCTATGCCGTGACGACAAAGGGGCACCTCGTGCGCCGCGGATCGGGGGACATGAGCGGAGTAGAGCGCCCTGTCGGCTCGATCCTGCCCCGAGGACTTCGCCACGCGTAGCCTCGGTCAAGCCGCGTGAAGGCTACGCACTCTCATACAACCGCGTCATCACGAACTCACGATGGCCGAGCGCTTCAGCCGCAGTGAGCCGGCCGTTGGCCGTGCGCAGCATGCACTCGAGCAATTGATCCCCCGCCCGGTCGAGATTGATCTCACGCTGCAAAAGGCCGGACGTGTCGACGTCGACGTGCTCGCTCATGAGGCGCACCGTGCGCGGGTTGGCGCAGATCTTGATCACCGGCAGGATCGGGTTGCCGATGACGTTGCCCTGCCCGGTCGGGAAGAAATGCACCGCATAGCCCGAAGCGGCGCAGAGCGTCACCATCTCTGCCGCCGCGCTCGACGAATCCATGAACCAGAGGCCCGGGTGGGTCGGCGTCTCAGCCTTGTCGAGCACGCCGTCGACTGTGCACTTCTTGCCGATCTTCTGGATGTTGCCGAGCGCCTTTTCCTCGATCGTCGTCAGGCCGCCGGCGATGTTGCCCTTGGTTGGTTGCGAGTCGGAGAGGTCGCTGGTCTTGTGCCGGTTGATGACGTCCTGGTAACGGTCGAACATGAACATGAACTGCTTGCGGACTTCGTCATTGGCACAGCGCGCGGCGACGATGCTCTCGCCGCCGGTGATCTCGGTCGTCTCGCCGAAGCAAAGCGTCGATCCGAGCGGATGCAGCTTGTCGAAGGCATTACCGACGGTCGGGTTCGAGCCGCAACCCGAGGTCGTGTCGCTCTCGCCGCACTTGGTCGAGACCCAGAGTTCGGAGACCGGGCAGGCTTCGCGCTGCTTCTCGCTGGCCCACTGCACGTACTCGCGCGCCACCTTCGAGGCACGCATGATGGTGTCGTGGTCGCCGTGGCCTTCGATGCCGAAGCCGGTGACGGGCTTGCCGGTGGCGGCGATGCCGTCGACCACCTTCTTGGTCCAGCCCTCCTCGATGCCGATGACGACGACAGCGGCGACATTCGGGTTGCAGCCGGCGCCGATGAGGGTGCGGAAATGAAGGTCGAGGTCGGCGCCGAATTGCAGACGGCCGTAAGGATGCGAGATGGCCAGCGCACCCTTGATGTTGTACGCCACCGCCTCGGCGGCCGCGTTGGACAGGTCGTCGAGCGGCAGGATGATGACCAGGTTGCGCACTCCGACCCGGCCGTTCTCGCGCCGGTAACCCATGAACGTGGTGTCTTTCGTGATGACGGGCATGCCTACCACCTCTTCGTCTTGAT
>JBDTIO010000482.1:0-5536 GCA_039936375.1 Caldimonas sp.
CCGCCCCAGGGACCGCGCATATGGTATTCGACCCGCACCGGTCCCTCATCGGGACCGCCATGCCGGCGCCCGATCGGGGCATCGGTTCGGTGGCGCTGAAGACCAGGCGATGCCGGGCTCGCGTCATGGCGACATAGAGGGCGTTGAGCGCCTCGCGTTCGCGCGCCGCCTGCTCGACGGCGAGCAGCGGCTGCAGCGAACGCGGGCATTGCGATTCGGCGTAGACGAAGGCGCAGCGCGCCGGCCGCCCGGCGTCGACCGGCCAGTCGACCAGCAACGTCGTCGTCTCGACCGGCGGCGCCTCCGGCTCGGTGTCCATCACGAACACGGTGTCGGCTTCCAGCCCCTTGGCGCCGTGAATCGTCAGCAGCCGCACGGCGTCGGCGCGCACCGGCAGCGCCGCCTTCAGGATGCGCCGCTTGAGCGCCCGAACGAAGCCGTAGGGCGTGGCGTAGCGGGCGCCGTCGAGCATCAGCGCCTGGGCCAGCACGGCGTCGACCGCATCGCCGGCCTGCTGCCGCTGCTCGGCCGGCACGGCGGCGAGAGTGCGCTCGCGCAGTTCGCCTTCGTCGACGATGCGGTCGAGCAGATCGTGCGGCGGCAAACGCTCCGCCGCCTCGGCCCACGACGCGAGCAGCCGCTGTGCGCGACGCAAGGCATCGCTGGGCGCGGCCATGGCATGCAGCGTTCGCCACCATCCGGCCGACGCGCCGGCGGCTTCGGCCAGGGCGACGAGATCGGCATCGCTGGCGCCCAGCACCGGGCTCTTGAGCGCGCGGGCCAGGGACAGGCCGTGCGTCGGCGAAGCCAACACGTCGAGCAAGGCAACCAGATCCTGCGCCTCGGCTCCTTCCATGAGCGTCGCTTCCTCGACGGCGCCGTGCCGGATGTGCGCGCGTTGCAGCGCCAGCGCGGCGAAGCGCAAGGACTGGCGCTTGCGTGCCAGGACGTAGATCTCGCGCGCCTCGACGCCACGATCGACCGTCAGCTCGGCAATGCCCGCAGCCACCATCGCCGCCTCGCGTTCGCGCAGCGCCTCTTCGGGCGTAGCCCGTGGCACGACGAGGCTGTCGCGCCAACCGGCCGCTGCATCGGCGCGTGCCTTGGCGATGCGCACGTTGCGTGGCAACGCTCGTACTTCGTCGCCAGCCGCGGCGGCGACTTCCGTCGTATGGCGCCGAAATCCGCTGAACTCGCCGGCTGCCGCAGCCGGTTCGAACACGGCATTGATCGCCTCGACGACCCTTGGTGCGTTGCGACGCGTGTGGTCGCAGGCAAGACGTCGGCCATCGAGCGCCTCGGCGACGAACGCCGAAGCCTGCTCGAAGATGCGCGGCTCGGCACCGCGAAAGCGGTACAAGCTCTGCTTCGGATCGCCGACGATGAAAACCGAGGGCGGTCGCTGCCCGCTCGCACCGCCGCCGGCGCCGGCATACGACGCCAGCCACGAGCGAATCGCCTGCCACTGCAGCGGGCTGGTGTCCTGGAATTCGTCGATGAGGAGATGGCGGACACGGGCATCGAGCCGCTCCTGGATCCAGCCGGCCAGGGCACTGTCGCCGAGCAGCGCCAGGGCGCAGCGCTCGAGATCGGCCATGTCGGCCAAGCCGCGCAGGCGCTTGTAGCCGGCGTATTCGGCGAGCAGCGCCCGCGCCAGCCGGGCCATGCGCAAGTGCTCGACGCGTGCATCCGACTGCACCACCTGGGCTCGCAAGAGCTCGAGACGTTCGTGCGTTTCCTCGAGCGACGGCACAGCGTTGCCGAGCTTTCGACGCGTGTCGTCATTGGTGAACAGGGCCGACCAGACGCCCTCGAAAGCGGCACGCGCTTCGACGACATCGAGCGCCGCCAGCACCCCGTTCGCGGCCCTTTGCGCGATTGCGCCGCCGCGGCCGAGCTCGCTTGCCGTCGTGCGCAGTCGAGCCCGCCATGCGTCGGCGGTAACGAGCGACGCCGGATCGGCCAGGCCTTCGAGCTCGGGCCAGAGCGCGGCCGCGGTCTCGACGCTCGTCTCGAGCACCCCGGCTGCATCGGCGAGCTCGATCTCGATCCGGCGACTCCAGGCGGCAGCCAGCCACTTGCCGAGCTGGCTGCGGCCGCGTGAGGCCGAAAGTGCGCCGTAATCGTCGGCCAGCTGCGGATCGCGCAGCACGGCGACGTGAAAGGCGCGCATCACTGCGCCACGATGCTCTTCGGGATCTTCGACGAGCGTCATGTCGGGCTGCAGGCCGAGCTCTTCGAGCAGCTCGAGCGGCGCCGAGCGCAAGAGCTGTGCGAACCAGGCGTGGAAGGTGCGGATCTCGACCCGGCGGCCGGCCGCCAGCAGCTTTCCCTGCAAGGCGCCGAGCACGGGCGCGAGCCGTTCCGCTTCGGCACGACCCAGGCCGCGCTCGATCAGGGCCTCGACACGCTCGCCGTGCGTCGAGCGCGGCGCCGCCCAGCGCGCGAGCCAGTCGCCGAGGCGCTCGCGCATCTCTCCGGCAGCCGCACGCGTGAAGGTGATCGCGAGCACCTCGTGCGCTTCGGCGCCGTCGAGCAAGGCCCGCAGGATGCGGGCGACGAGCATCCACGTCTTGCCCGATCCGGCGCAAGCCTCGACGACGACGCTTCGGCGCGGGTCGCAGGCAACGGCATAGAACTGCTCGCGGGAGACGATGCGGTCGTCGACGCGGAATGCCGGTGCGCTCATGCCCCGACGCTTTCCTGCGGCGGCAAGGGTTCATCGGACCAGTGATCACGGCGGCAGAGGCCCCGTGCTTCGCAGTAGCCGCAGGCATCGCCTTCGCCGAGCGGCAAGAGGCCCATGCCACCGCGCAACCGGCTCATGTCGATGGCGATCCCTTCGATCAACGCATCGGCGCTCTCTTGCACCTTCTTGTGCTCGATCTCCTCGAGGCGCGGCCGCGCCTCCAGTGCCAGATACGTGGCCTTCAGCGGCCGCTCGTCGTCGATGCCGACGAGCGCGGCATAGAACGCCAGTTGCGTGTCCTCGGCTGGGTCGCGGACCTTGTCCTTCAGGCCGCCGGCACTGCCGGTCTTGTAGTCGATGAGCTCGAGCACGACGTCGCCGCCGACCCGCCGCTCATCGATGCGATCGATGCGGCCCTGCAGCTCGACGCCCTCGAGCGACGCGGGTCGGGCGCGAATCTCGACCTCGCCTTTCGTCCACCGTGCGCCGCTCGCTTCGCGCAGACGCAGCCAGTCGACGTAGCGCGGCACGAAGGCGGCGAACGACGCCGACCACGGCAGGAACTCGGCCGCGTCGAAGCCGAGTGTGGCAAGCGTCGACGCGCCGGCCAGCCGCAACGCGGTCTGATCGGCGGCGGCATCGGCCGGCGCTTGTCGACGCTGCTCGTGGAACAGATGCAGCACCTGATGCAGCCAGTTGCCGTAGTCGCGCTTCTCCAGGTCGCCGTCGAGCTCGAGGTCTTCGACCAGCGCCAGCATGCTGCGGGCGAAGAAGCGATAGGGGCAGGTGCGGAGAGCTTCGAATGACGTGGCCGAGAGCCGCGTCGGCACGAGCGATGGCGCGATCGCGGCGCGCCGCAGCGTCGGCTTCGCCGCGACCACGACGTCGATGCGCGGATCCGTCCAGCCTCGCAAGGTCGCCCCGTGCTCCGCCAAAGCCAGCGCCAGCCGCTCGACGAGCGGGCTCGCCGCCAGGGTCTCGCCGGCGTCGGCACGGCGATGCAGCAGCGTCACGCGCGGCAACCGCAGCAACTGCACGAAGGCAAGCGACTCGGCGTCGCGGCGCGCCTCGGCGCCGGCCAGGCCGAGCGCCGCGCGCATCGGTTTCGACAGCAGGGAGTCGACCGCGACGAATGCACCCAGGCGGGAGTCGTCGGCGCCGGGAAGCACGGCGGCGGCGAAGGGCCGAAGCATCGCGCGCGCCAGCGGCGTGATCACGACATCGACCTCGTCGAGGCCCGCGCCGTCCGTCATTGCGCGGTCGGCCCGAAAGGTCGCGGCCTCGAGCGCTTCGTCGACCCACTGCGTGAATTCGGCGAGCGAAAGGCTCTCGGCGGAAGGGGCGCCCGGCGAAGCAGGATCGTTGTCGAGCCGGAGCACGGCAATCATTTGCTGGCCGGCGCCATCGCGGCGCAGCGCCGCCATGGCGCCGGCGCGCTGCAGCGCGTCGACACTGGACGCTCGCCAGTCGGCCAACGTGCGCGCGGTCGAATCGCGCAGCGGCGCGAGCGCTGCGAACGCCTCGGCGCGAACCGCCTCGGCGGCCGGGTGGTCGAGCGCGAGATGAGCGATCGCATCGATGCGCCACGCCGCGCGCTTGCGACATTGGGCTTCGAGCGCCGCCGTTCCCGCAGCTGCCTCGCGCGGCCAGCGCGTGCCACTCTTGAGCCATTCGAAGAACTGATCGGCGCTGGCGTCGCGCTTCGCGGCAACGAGCAGCGTCATCAAGCGTGCCGCGGCGCGCGTCGTCGACAGCTTCCAGCCGGTCTCATCGCGCAGTGCCGCACCGGCACGCTCGAGCAGGGCTCGCACGCGGCGCACCAGAACGCGATCCTGCGCAATCAGGGCAACCGGTCGCTGTTCGAGTCTGAGATGCTCGAGCACCTGCGCCGCCGTCGCTTCGGCCTCGTCTTCGAAGCTCGCGCACACCGCGATCGCCGGCGGCACGCCTCTGCTCGCCGTGTCGAACGGCGCTTCGAGCGGCGCATCGGTGTCGATGACGAGACAAGGCGAGCGGGCCACCGAAAAGAGCGCCGCCGTCAAAGAATCGGCACCCCCTGCCTCGACCACGATCCATGCCGCCGGTTCGAGCTCGAACAGACGGTCGGTCGGCGGCGTTGCCGCCAACGCGGCCCATTCGACGGCGATCTGCGCCAGGGCTCGTTCGCGCCCGCCGGGGCCTGCCATCACGCGGATGCTTTCGCGGGCCGTCAGCCACCAGGCGCCGCGCTGCGAAGGGGCGACACGGGACGCCGCAGCGACGAGCTCGTGCGTCGTTGCGACGAGCCGGGCTGCCGCGCGCTCGAGGCCGCGGAGATCGCGGCGGCGCCAGGACGCGGCCCAGGCCTGCCGGGAAAGCATCTGCCTGGCCGCCAGCTGATCGAGCGCGGGATCAAGATTCGGTGCGAAGAGGGCGGGCAGCTCCTGCGGCCCGAGCGCGGCGGCCAGGGTGCGCGTCGTCTCGATGCGCGGCATCCAGACGCGAAGACGCGCGAATGCCTGGCGTGCCGGCGGCAGAAGCTGGACGAACGGAACGATGACCACGACATCGCGGAGCGACAGTTTCTGCTCGTCGCTCCACGACTTCGCTTGCGTGGCGATGCGGTCCCAGACATCGTCGCTGGTCCACGCTTCGCTTGCGTTGTCGACGTGCCTGCGGGCTATCGTCGCCATAGGAAGTCGAGTCTCCTCGGTGCGCCGCGGCCGATGGGGCTTTGTGCCAGAATCATTGTGCCCTTCGAGCCCGGCCTTGCAGTCGACGCTCTGACCTCCATGTCGGGTGCAGACACGAGGATTTCCAGCATGACCAGCGAGCTCATCACCCATACGTCCGACGCTTCGTTCAACG
>JBDTIO010000483.1:0-4059 GCA_039936375.1 Caldimonas sp.
TCGCCGGCCGAGCGCGAGCAGATGTTCGCCGTCAAGCGCGCCTTCGATCCGGCCGGCCTGCTCAACCCGGGCAAGGTGATCCCGACGCTCGTGCGCTGCGCCGAAGGCGGCAAGATGCACGTCAAGCACGGCCTTCTCCCTTTTGCCGACCTGCCGCGGTTTTGATCGAATCGAACCCCGGCCTGGCAGCGCTCGTCGAGCGCCTGCGCGATGCCAACGCGTCGCGCCGGCCGCTGTGCCTGCGCGGCGCCGGCAGCAAGGATTTCTACGGCGAGGCGCCGCGCGGCGACGTACTCGACACGCGCGTGCTCGGCGGCGAGGCCCGGCACGAGCCGACCGAGCTTGTCGTCACGGCGTCGGCCGGAATGCGCGTCGACGCGCTCGAAGCGCAGCTCGCCGACTACGGCCAATGCCTGCCGTTCGAGCCCCCTCACTTCGCCGCGGGGTCGACCGTGGGCGGCATGGTCGCGGCCGGCTTGTCGGGGCCGTCGCGGGCGCGCGCGGGTTCGCTGCGCGATCACCTCCTCGGCGTCGCGATGCTGAGCGGCGGCGGCGAGCTGCTGCACTTCGGTGGCCGCGTCATCAAGAACGTCGCCGGCTACGACATCTCGCGCGTCGTCGCCGGGTCGCTCGGCATCCTCGGCGTCATCGTCGAAGTCTCGCTCAAGGTCCTGCCGAGGGCCGAGGTGCAAGCAACGCTGCGCTTCGACATGAAGCCGGCCGAAGCGCTCGCGTCGCTGCACGCGTGGGGCGCCCAGCCGTTGCCGCTCGATGCGAGCGCGTGGTGGAACGGCAACCTGATCGTCCGTTTGCGCGGCTCGTCGGCGGCGGTGTGCGAGACCGAGCTGAAGCTCGGCGGCGAACCGATCGACGCGGCGATCGCGGCGCCGTTCTGGAGCGCGCTGCGCGATCACGGCGATCCGTTCTTCGTTGCCGCCGCCGAAGCGATCGAGCACCAGGACGCCGCCTTGTGGCGGCTCTCGCTTCCGCCGACCGCGCCGCTGCTCGGCCTCGCCGGCGACGAGCTGATCGAGTGGCATGGCGCGCAGCGCTGGCTCGCCACCGCCTTGCCCGCCGCGCAGGTGCGCGACGCCGCCGCGGCCGTTGGCGGCCACGCGACGCTCTTTCGCGGCCGCGACAAGTCGGCCGGCGTCTTCGCGCCGCTGTCGGCGCCGCTGCGCCTGATTCACGAGCGGCTCAAGCGCGCCTTCGACCCGAACGGCATCCTCAATCCCGGCCGGCTCTACAGCGACCTATAGCGACGCAGCATGCAGACCGACATTGCCCCTGAGTTCGCATCGATCCCCGAAGGCATTGAGGCCGACGCGATCCTACGCAAGTGCGTGCACTGTGGCTTCTGCAACGCGACCTGCCCCACCTACCAGCTGCTCGGCGACGAGCTCGACGGCCCGCGCGGCCGCATCTACCTGATGAAGCAGGTGCTCGAAGGCCACGCGCCGACGCGCTCGACCCAGCTCCACCTCGACCGCTGCCTGACCTGCCGCAACTGCGAGACGACCTGCCCTTCGGGCGTGCAGTACGGCAACCTCGTCGAGATCGGCCGGCGCATCGTCGACGAGCGTGTGCCGCGGCCGGCCGGCGAGCGCATGCTGCGCTGGGCCCTGAAGGAGGGGCTGACCTCGGCGCTGTTCGCGCCGGTACTGAAGGCCGGGCAGATGCTGCGCCCATTGCTGCCGCAAGCTTTGCGCGACAAGGTTCCCGCGGCGGCGCCGGCCAGCGCACACCGCTGGCCGGCGCGCGAGCATCCGCGCAAGGTACTGCTGCTGATGGGCTGCGTACAGCCGGCGATGCTGCCCAACATCAACAGCGCGACGGCGCGCGTGCTCGACGCCGCCGGGATCCAGACGCTCGTCGCCAGCGAGGCCGGCTGCTGCGGCGCCATTCGCCTGCACCTCGGCGACCACGAAGGCGCCCTCGATCACATGCGACGCAACATCGACGCCTGGTGGCCGCTGGTGGCCGCGGGCAGCGTCGAGGCGATCGTCATGAACGCGTCCGGCTGCGGCGTCACGGTCAAGGAGTACGGCCATTCGCTGCGCCACGACCCGGCCTACGCCGACAAGGCGCGCCGCGTCGCCGACCTGACGCGCGACCTCTCCGAGTTGTTGCCCGACATCGTCGCCGCCTTGAAGGATCGTCTGGCCCTCCCCCGCTTGGCGGGGGAGCAGGGAGAGGGTGCAGACCCGTCCCGCCGAAGGCGGGTGAAACGCATCGCGTTCCATTCGCCGTGCACCTTGCAGCACGGCCAGCAGCTGCGCGGCGGTGTCGAGACGCACCTGCGCGCACTCGGCTTCGACATCGAGATCGCACTCAATGAATCGCACCTCTGCTGTGGCTCGGCCGGGACCTATTCGGTGCTGCAGCCCGAGCTGGCCATGCCCTTGCGCGACCGCAAGCTCGGTCACCTCGCAGCGCTCGAGCCCGAGATCATCGCGTCGGCCAACATCGGCTGCATCCAGCATCTGCAAAGCGGCACGACGACGCCGGTGCGGCACTGGGTCGAGATCGTCGACGAGGAAATCGCCACTTCTTTACGGCGCAACGGTTGACGCTGCACGGAGGCAGCGAGTAGAGTCGCGCCGCCTTCACAACAGGTCGGCGACTTGGACTCAGACAGTTCCTGGCTTCCGTCGCACCCGGCCCGCTCCTAGACACGCTCGTGTTGCGCGGCCGGCGCGGTCGGAGGCTCTGCTTCCCACCCTGCCGGCAGCAAAGGCTGCGGCGAGCTCAGGCCCATCGCCACCCACTCGGAACTCTTCGAACCACGGCACCACGAACCGGCGCCACCGCGCTCGCGCGAGAACGAACCCGTACCGACAGCGATGAACAAGCCGAACAAACAAGACTTCACCAGCCGGCTCGGCCCCGGCCTCATCACCGGCGCCGCCGACGACGACCCGAGCGGCATCGCCACTTATTCGCAGGCCGGCGCGCAATTCCGCTTCGCGCTGGTCTGGACGCTGTTCCTGACGATGCCGCTGATGATCGGCATCCAGATGCTGTCGGCGCGCATCGGCTGGGTCACGCGCGAGGGCCTGGCCGCCAACATCGACAAGATGTGCCCGCGCTGGCTGACGGTGCCGCTGATCGGCCTCCTCGTCGTCGCCAACACGATCAACATCGCCGCCGACATCGGTGCCATGGCCGAAGCCGTCAAGTTGTTGGCCGGTGGCCCGCAGGCGCTCTACGTGCTCGGCTTCGGCGCCGTCTGCATCGGCACCCAGATCTATTTCTCGTACGAGCGCACGGTGCGCGTCCTCAAGTGGCTGACGCTGTCTCTCTTCGCGTACGTCGCCGTGATCCTCGCCGTCTCGGTGCCGTGGAAGCGGGCCATCATCGAATCGCTGGAGCCCTGGAGCCACTTGCCCGACGGCGTCTCGGTCAAGGACTACGCCGCCATCGTCGTGGCCGTGCTCGGCACCACGATCAGCCCGTACCTCTTCTTCTGGCAGGCGTCGCAGGAAGTCGAAGACAGCCATCGCCGGCCCAACGTGCGCGAGCTGCGCGATCATCCCGAGTACGTCGCCGAGCACCTGTCGCGCATCAAGCAGGACACCTTCGTCGGCATGACGTTCTCGAACCTGATCGCGCTGTGCATCGTCATCGCCACGGCGGTGACGCTGAACGAGCATGGCATCACCGGCATCCAGACCTCGGCTCAGGCGGCCGAGGCACTGCGCCCGGTCGCCGGCGAATTCGCGTTCGCGGTGTTCGCGATGGGCATCATCGGCACCGGCCTGCTCGCGGTGCCGGTGCTTGCCGGCTCGGCCGCGTATGCGGTGAGCGAGCTGTTCGGCTGGCGCGCCGGCCTGTCGCACGGCTTTCGCGAAGCGCGCGGCTTTTACGTCATCATCATCGCGGCGACCGGCATCGGCACGGCGATGAGCACCTTCGAGGTGGACCCGATCCGCGCCCTGATCTGGAGCGCGATTGTCAATGGCGTGATCTCGGTGCCGATCATGGTTGTGCTGATGCTGATCGGCCAGTCGAGCAAGCTGATGGGGAAGTACACCATCAGCCTCAGGCATCGCCTCTTCG
>JBDTIO010000484.1:0-3661 GCA_039936375.1 Caldimonas sp.
TTGCCGGAGAAAGCGGCGCCGCGGGCCTCGCTGGCCTGCTGCTCGCGTGCCGCGATCCGCGGGCACGGGCAGCGATCGGCCTCGACGCGGCGTCGCACGTGATCCTTGTGAATACCGAAAGCGCGACAGATGCGGCGAGCTACGCACGCGAAGTGGGTGCCTCGCCCGAGCAGGTGCTGGCAACCGTCGACCGAGGAGCCGGCATGCCGGAACGACCTACAAGACAGGAATACGAGCAAGGACACGAGCCATGACACAGAAAATCAATCTGAACGCCGACATGGGTGAAAGCTTCGGCCACTTCACCATCGGCAACGACGCAGCGCTGATGAAGATAATCAAGTCGGCCAACATCGCCTGTGGCTTTCACGCAGGTGATGCGACGGTGATGACCGAGACGGTGCGACTGGCGAAGGACAACGGCGTATCGATCGGCGCCCATCCCGGCTTCAACGACCTGTGGGGCTTCGGCCGGCGCCAAATCAAGATGAATGCGCGCGACCTCGAGTACATGGTCACCTATCAGATCGGCGCGCTGCAGGCGATCGCGCACGCTGCCGGCACCAAGGTCACGCACGTCAAGCCGCACGGCGCGCTCAACAACATGGCGCACGTCGACCCGGCCGTCGCCACCGCGATCGCGCGCGGCATTCGCGCCGCCGACCGCGATCTCATCTTCGTCGCCAACGCCTGCTCAGAGATGGTAAAGGCCGGACACGACGCGAACCTGAAGGTCGCCGAAGAGGCCTATGTTGACCGCACCTACGACGACAGCGGTGCGATGACCTCGCGCACACAGGCAAACGCGATGATCCACGATGCGGAGGTCGCCGTGCGCCAGGTGCTCTCGTTCGTCGAGGAGCAGGCGATCATCACCGCGTCCGGGAAGCGCTTCCCGGCGCGCATCCAGACCTTCTGCACGCATGGCGACGAGCCGACAGCCGTCGCGTTGGCCGGCCAAGTGCGCCAAGAGCTCGCCCGCCGTGGTGTGGACGTCGTTCCGCTCACTGAACTCTCGTTTTAGGGTCCACGAGTATGTGCAAATCCCTTCTCTTTCTCAGCACCATCGGTGCGACCCTTCTCACTCTGGCACTCGTCACCTTCTGCCCGCCGGTCGGGGCACAGTCGGCTGGCGCCTATCCGCAAAAGCCAATTCACATTGTCGTGCCCTTTCCGGCCGGCGGATACTCCGACTCGCTGGCCCGCCTCGTCGGCAAGGATATGGCGTCGGACTTCGGCCAGCCGGTGATAGTCGACAACCGGCCCGGCGCGGGCGGCAACATCGGCGCCGACATCGTCGCAAAGAGCGCACCCGACGGCTACACGCTGGTAATGGGCACGATCGGCACGCACGCGATTAACTCGGCTCTCTACAAGCACATTCCGTACGACGGAATCAAGGACTTCGCTCCGGTTGCATTCATTGCCGACGCCGAGACCGTCCTCGTCGTCAACCCGCAAGTCCCAGTGCGCACCGTTCCGGCGTTGATCGCACTGGCGAAGGCCAAGCCCGGCGAATTGACGTTCGCGTCGGCCGGCGCCGGCAGCACCAGCCACTTGGCCGGCGAATTGTTCCAGGCTTCCACCGGGACGACGATGGTCCATGTCCCATACAAGGGCAACGCGCCGGCCATGACCGACCTCGTAGGCGGCCAAGTAGCGCTTTCTTTCGCGACGCTGCAGACGGCGCTGCCCTTCATCAAGTCGGGCAAGCTCATCGCACTGGCGACGCTCGGCGCCGCGCGTTCGGCCGCCTTACCGAACGTGCCGACGCTCGACGAAGCAGGGCTCCATGGATTCCAGGTCCGCAACTGGACCGGCCTTTTGGCGCCCGCCAGAACGCCGGACGCCTTCGTGCAGAAGCTCGCTACGGAAGTCGACAAAATCATGGAGTCGCCAGCGGTCCAATCATGGCTTGCGAGGGGCGGATTGAGTTACACCAAGATGGGGCCTGCGATGTTCGCCGCGTTCATCAAGTCGGAGACGGACAAGTGGACGAAGATCGTAGAGGCTGCAGGGGTCCATGCCGACTGAAGTTACCGGGTTTGACGCGTTGATGACCTGATGGGCTCTGGTGCAAATAGGAACGGAAGCGAGGAAGGAAGCAACCGATTCACAAAGACGGCCGCGCAAGATGACCACCGACTTTCCCACCGCGTCGGTCGGTTCGTCGCAAGCGCCGACCGCCGCCGTGGAAAAGTCTCACAGCGCCTCGAACACAGAAATTCAGACACTCCCACCAGAGGCGGCTCCAACACTACTCAAGGTTCGAGACATGCTGGTCCTGATTGCTGCGGAGCCGGGCGTCGGACTTCCCGATCTCTCCAGAAGACTGTCGCTGCCGAAGAGCACGGCACATCGAATTCTTTCTGCGCTCGAGGCTTCGGGTTTCGTGCTGAAGATAGAGGGCGGGCATCGTTTCGGTCTCGGACCCCTCATCAGCGACTTAACGCAAGGGTTCACTCGGCGCGAGAAACTCATACGCGTGACGCGACCGATGATGGTGAGACTGCGCGACAGATGTGATGAGACGGTTGCCCTGCATGTCCTCGAGGCAAACCGGCGGCTCGTCATCGATCAGGTCGAAAGCACGCAAGAGCTGCGACGCACGTTCACCAACCTCGGCGTTCCGATGTCGCTGGGCGCTACGGCGGCTGGCAAGATCTTTTTGGCCTACATGTCCGAGCGGGAGCGCGCCGCGTATCTGAAGGAACATGCGCTTCCGTCGTATACCGCCCATACGCCGCGCCCTAGTCGATTGCGCAACGATTTGGCACAGATCTTGCGCCGGGGCTATGCGACCTCGTTCGAGGAAGTGGTTGTCGGCGTGGCCGGAATCGCCATGCCGGTACATGGTTTGGATGGGAGGGTGTCCGCGGCTATCGGGATATCCGGGCCCAAGGATCGATTCACGGCCACGAAGCTGGTCACGATGCGATTGCTTCTTCGAGCGTCAGTCAAAGAGGCGACTGAACTTCTGGCCGCGGAGGGGTGAACCCTTGCGTCGAGTTCGGCAGTGCCAATGAACTTCACGCGAGAACAACGATGTCCTACTTGCCTTCGAAGATGTTGCAAATCTTGATTGTCGCGGTCGCCTTAGCTTGCAAGGTGGCGACGGCAGCCGAGCCTTTTCCCGAAAGGCCGATTCACCTCGTTTCTCCTTTCCCGGCAGGCGGTGCCAACGACATCATCGCGCGACTGATCGCGCAGAAGCTCACCGCGAAGTGGGGGCAGGCGGTCATCGTCGAAAACCGCCCCGGAGCCGCGGGCGGGCTCGGTACCGCGACGGTTGCTAACGCGTCACCTGACGGCTACACGCTCGTCATGGGAACGCTTGCGACCCACGGCATCAATCCGAGTGTCTATAAGTCCTTGCCCTACGACCCGGTAAAGAGCTTTTCGCCGGTAGCGATGGTGGCCGCCATTCCCATCGTGATCGTCGTCAATCCGTCTCTGGCGGTGACGGATGCGCGCCAGCTTATCGAGCTGGCGAAGCGGCAGCCGGCTCATCTCAATTTCGCCTCGTCTGGGTTGGGATCGGTCAACCATCTTGCGGGCGAACTCTTCAAATCGATGGCGGGCGTTGACATGGTCCACATCCCCTATAAGGGCAGCGCACCAGCGCTGACGGACTTGCTTGCAGGCACCGTGACCGTGATGT
>JBDTIO010000485.1:0-5774 GCA_039936375.1 Caldimonas sp.
GTCTTCTTCATTCTGTTGCGCGTGCCTTTCGTGGGCGAGCCCATCCTGCTCATCGTCGCGCCGGTCGGCTCCCTGCTGTTCATGATCGCCGCGCGTCTCGGCGCCGCCGGCCAGCGGCCGGTTCCCGGCGCCTTCATCGAGCTCGCCTCGACCGATCGCCCGCGCGTCATCCGCATGCTCAAGCTAGGCTTGGCCTACCTCGTCGCCGCACTGCTCGCGGTCGGCCTGATCGCCGCGGTCGAAGGCGACGCGATGACGGCGTTCATGAACGCGGCCGGCAATCCGCAGGCTTCCCCCGAGGCAACCGCGACCCAGCTTGCGGACCCCCGCCTGCAGGCCGGCTTCCTGCTCCGGCTCGGGCTGGGCGCGCTGTTGTCGATCCCGTTCTGGCATGCGCCCGCCCTCGTCTACTGGGGCGGCCAGAGCTGGGCCAAGGCGCTCTTCTTCAGCACCGTCGCGATCTGGCGCAACAAGGGCGCCTTCGCCATCTACGGCCTCGTCTGGGCGATGCTCGGCGCTTCTTTCGTGATGCTGCTCGGCGTCGTCGTCAACCTGATCGGCCCGCTGACGGCGACCTACATTGCAACGCCAGCGGTGCTCTTCTTCACGACCGTGCTGTACGTCAGCCTGTGGTTCACTTTCACTGGTTGCTTCGCCGAAGAGGTGGCCGCGCCACCCGAGGCGAGCGCATGATGGCCGGCCGTATCAACCCTTCGCTCCGGGAGCTTCCTCGATGAAAAAAGTCGCCATCGTCACCGGCGCCGGCAGCGGCATCGGTCGTGCCTCGGCCATTGCCTTGCTGCAGGCCGGCTGGCACGTCGGCCTGGCCGGACGCCGCGCCGACGCGCTCGAGGCGACCCGCGCCGCTGCCGGCGAGCTGGCAAAGAACGCGATCGCCGTGCCGACCGACGCCACCGACCCGGCCGCCGTCAAGGCATTGTTCGCGAAGACGCACGAAACCTTCGGCCGGCTCGATCTGCTCTTCAACAACGCCGGCATGGGCGCGCCGGCGGTGTCGCTCGAAGAGCTGACGGTCGAGCAATGGAAATCGGTGGTCAACGTCAATCTCACCGCCGTCTTCCTCTGCACCCAGGAAGCCTTTCGCCTCATGAAGAGCCAGTCGCCGCGCGGCGGCCGCATCATCAACAACGGCTCGATCTCGGCGCACGCGCCGCGGCCGCGCAGCGCGCCGTACACCGCGACCAAGCACGCGATCACGGGCCTGACCAAATCGACCGCGCTCGATGGCCGGGCCTACGACATCGCCTGCGGCCAGATCGACATCGGCAACGCCGCCACCGAGATGACCGAGCGCATGACCCAGGGCGTGCTGCAACCGAGCGGCGAGCTCGTCGTGGAAGCGCGCATGGATGTGCGCCACGTCGCCGACGCGGTGGTCCACATGGCCAGCCTGCCTCCAGGCGCCAACATCCTGTTCATGACGGTGATGGCCACCAAGATGCCCTTCGTCGGCCGCGGCTGACGACACATCGCGTGACGGATTGCTGCATCGGCGCGACAGGCGCCCATGCAAAGTGGCCGCTTCGCCCGGTTCCTTGCGCGAGAATCTTTCACATGATCGCTCCGCAGCTTCGGCGTCCCGGCGTTCTCGCCACCGCTTTCGTTGCCGCAGCGGCGCTGGCCGTGCTGCCCGGCTGCGCCGTCGTCACCGTCGCCGGCGCCGCGGCGAGCGCGGCGGTCACGGTCGGCGGCGCCGCCGTATCGGTCGGCAGCGCGGTCGTCGGAAGCACCGTCAAGGTCGCCGGCAAGGTAGTCGAAAAGACGATCGACGTCGCCACGCCGGGCAAGTGACAATCGCCCGATGGCGACGACAAACATCCATTTCATCGGCGGGGAAAAAGGCGGCGTCGGCAAATCGCTGATGGCGCGCGTGCTGGCGCAATACCTGATCGACAAGCAACTGCCCTTCCTCGGCTTCGACACCGACCGCTCGCACGGCGCGCTGATGCGCTTTTATTCCGGCTACGCCTCGCCCGTCACGGTCGACAAGGTCGAGTCGCTCGATGCGATCGTCGAGGCCGCCGTCGACCAGCCCGGCCGGCACATCCTGGTCGACCTCGCGGCGCAGACCCACGATCCGCTGGCCAGCTGGATGGAAGAAGCCGGCGTCATGAGCCTGGCCGACGAGCTCGGCATGAAGCTCTTCTACTGGCACGTGATGGACTCGGGCAAGGATTCGGTCGACCTACTGCGCCGCTTGCTCGATCGCTTCGGCACCGGGCTCGACTACGTGCTGGTGCGCAACCAGGTGCGCGGCAGCGACTTCTCGTCGCTCGAGCAATCGGGGGAGCAGACGCGCGCCATCGGCATGGGCGCCAAGGTCGTGTCGCTGAAGAAGCTGCACGAGAATGCGATCCAGAAGATCGACAACACCAGCAGCAGCTTCTGGAAGGCCAAGAGCTCCGACAAGGACACCAGCGGCCTCGGCCTGATGGACCGGCAGCGGGTGAAGATGTGGCTGCGCGATGTCTATCGCGAGATCGACGAGGTCGGCGTCTGAGCTGACGTCGACGGTGGCGGCACGCCCGCATCGGCATCGGTCAAGGTCTTCAGGAACGCGACGATGTCGCGGATGTCGCCTTCGCTCAGCGTCGGCGCACCGCCGGCCACCGCACCGAACGGCACTTGCCGATTGACGTTGCCCTGGTAGCGCTTGGGCAGATCGTCGAAGTGGCGAGGCCGGCCTGTCTTGTCTCGGCCGTACCAGCGCGCCGGCTCGGTGTCACGGGTCGCGTAAAAGCGCACCGCCTCGGCGAGATCGTGGACGACGCCGTTGTGAAAGAAGCTCCCTCGCGTCGCCACGTTGCGCAGTGACGGCGTGCGAAAGGCGCCGCAGTATTCGGCGCGATCGCGAAGGTCCAGGCGCAATGGCCCGCACAGGCCGAGATCGAAATAACCCGGGTCGGCGTTGCCGGCGAGCGCCCGGTTTCGCGGCACACCGATCGCGATGTAGCCGAAATCGCTGAACAGCGGCGCCGAGCCGTCGGCCTTGGCCTCGCTCGGATGACACGACGCGCAGTTGCCGCGCGCCGGATCCTCGAAGGCAGCGCGCCCGCGGGCCTCGCTTGCGCTCAGGCGCGCCTGGCCCCGCAACACGGCGTCGTACTTGCTGGTGAAGGGCTGGAATGCCGCGGGCGTCTCCTGATAGACCTCGAGCGCCATGACCGCGGCGGCGAACGCATCGGCCGGCCGATCGAAGATGTCGTCGCCCCAGAGCGCGCGAAAACGCGGTGCCGAGTTTGCCGAGCGCAACTTCGCCACGACATCAACCGGCGTCGCGTTGCCCATCTCGAACGGCGACAGCAACGGCAGCTTCGCCTGCTCGTGGACGGACCCGGCACGGCCGTCCCAGGTGCGTCCTCCGGTCGGACCGGCGTCGATGCTGTCGTCGCCTTCGTTCTCGAAGGCGTGCTCGCTGAACGGCGGCACGGTCTGCAGATAGCGCAGCGAAGGAACGGCGCGCAGTCCCGGCGTCTCGCCGTCGGCGCCGGCCAGCTGCACCGGCAACGCGTTGGCCGGGGCGAAGGCATGCGCCGGGTCATGACAAGTGGCGCACGACGATCGGCCCGACGCCGAGAGCGATGCGTCGAAGAACACGTCGTGGCCCAGACGGCCGAGCTCGGCGGCAGAGACCGGGTGACGCGGATCCACCGCATACGCCGCACCAGAGGATGCCGGCGCGATATCGAGTGCACGTTTCGCCTCCGGCGCAGCGACGGCAGGATCGACGCGCCCGCCGGCCACGACGCAAGTCGCGGCGGCGACGCAGTACACCCTCAAGAGCCGCAGCATCCGGTTACGTCGACACATCGAGCCAGGAAATCCGGGAGGTTCGCAACGCACGTCGAGGCTCGGCCGAGACGACGGATGGACGATGGTAGCGCCGTCGCCGCTGCTACGATTCGCCGCCACAGCAACAACGAGGGAGAGCAGGAATGAGCCAGGTTCCGGAGGGCAATCGGTTCGCGCCACCGACTGCGCATGTGGAAGACGTCGCGATCTCGGGCACCGGAGCCCTTGCCGGGCGCTGGACGCGGCTCGGTGCGGCGTTGATCGACGGCATCCTCGCCGGCCTCATCTTCTGGGCGATCTCGATCTTCACGCCCTTCAACGTCTTTCGGCCCGGGCTTCGCGGCGGCCTCACGCTCATCCTCATCGAGAACACGCTCGCCGGCTTCGCGATCTTCCTGGTGCTGCACGGCTATCTGCTGCAGAGCCGGGGCCAGACGATCGGCAAGATGTTGCTTCGCATCCGCATCGTTCGCACCGACGGAACCCGGGCAACGCTGGCGCGGCTGGCCGGTCTGCGCTACTTCGCGAACAGCGTGCTGGCGCTGGTTCCGGTCGTCGGCTGGCTGTATGGCCTGGTTGACGCGCTGATGATCTTTCGCGAGTCGCGAAAGTGCGTGCACGACAACCTCGCCGACACGATCGTTATCAAGGCCTGAGCGCGCCGAACCGCCGGGTTCGTCGCGTCTCTTTTGCATGCGCGTCGCGGCCGCCGAGGACACACTCCTCGACACCCGCTATCGCGTCGAGACGCCGGAGGGCATCGAGTTGGCGCTGGCGCCCGCCGGTATCGTCGCTCGCGGCTATGCGTTCGCGATCGACTTCGGCATCCGGTTTTCCCTCTTCGGCATCGCGGTCGCCGCGCTGAGCCTTCTCGGCGGACTCGGCCTGGGCCTCGCCTTGCTGGTGTTCTTCGCCCTCGAATGGCTGTATCCGGTCGTCTTCGAGCTTTCGCCCTGGGCGGCGACACCCGGCAAGCGCGCCCTTGGCCTGCGTGTCGTCATGGACACCGGCCTGCCGATCACTCCCGCTGCGTCGCTGACGCGCAACCTGCTGCGTGCCGCCGATTTCATGCCGATGACCTATGCCTTCGGCCTGTTGTCGATGCTGCTGCGGCCTGACTTCAAGCGCCTCGGCGATCTGGCCGCAGCGACGCTCGTGGTCCACGTGCCGCAGCCGCCCTCCGCGGAGGCGATGCCGGCCAGCACGCCGCGGCCACCGGCGAACCGCTTGTCGGCGCGGGCCCAGGCGGCCATCGTCGCCTGGGCGGCGCGCGTACCGCGGCTCACCGAAGCGCGCGCCGAAGAGCTCGCCGCGCTGGCTGCGCCGGTCGCGGTACCGCGGGCACGCGACGATCAACGCGTGACGGCGCTTGCCGGCGTCGCGCAGTGGCTGATCGGCAAGCGATGACGCCACTGCAATTCGAGGCGGCTCATCAACCGCTCTGGCGCGAGCTCGAAGCGGCCTGCGTCCTTGGCGATCGGAAGAAGCGACCGAAGCGCGACGTTACCGCCGTCACCGACGAAACCGGCGATGCCGCATTCGATCGCGCCCGCTTCGCAGAGCTCTACCGCACCACTTGCGAACACCTGGCGCTGGCGCAAGCCCGTTCGTATCCGGTGGCGATGATCGAGCGCCTGGAAGCGGTGACGGCGCGCGGCCACCAGCGGATTTACGCCCAGGCCGATTTCGGCCTCGGCCGCCTGACTCGCCTGTTCCTGGTCGACTTCCCGGCCGCCGTGCGGGCGCACCGCGCCGAAGTGCTCATCGCCCTGCTCGTTTTCGTGGTGCCGCTTTTTGCCGTCGGCGTCGCGAGCTACCGCGACCCGGGGTTCATCCTCTCGGTGCTCGACGTCCAGGCCGTCGACCAGTACGACCAGATGTACGGAGACAGCGACGGCCCGCTCGGCCGCGCCACGGCCGGCTCCGACTGGGCCATGTTCGGCCACTACATCCGCAACAAC
>JBDTIO010000486.1:0-3018 GCA_039936375.1 Caldimonas sp.
CGCCCGACACGCTGCGCCAGCGCTTCACGCTCGCCCTCTCAGAGCTCTTCGTCGCCGCGATCGATGGCCTGATCGGCAGCGGCTGGAAGGCATTCGCCGCGGCGAACTATCTCGACGTGCTCGAAGCCAATGCGTTCGGCAACCACCGCACGCTGCTGCAGCAGATCTCCACCAACACTGCGATGGGCATGTTCCTGACCTTTCGCGGCAGCATGAAGGCCAACCCGGTGTCGGGCTCGCTGCCCGACGAGAACTACGCGCGCGAGCTGATGCAGCTCTTCACGATCGGCCTGGTCGAGCTCGAGATCGACGGCACGCCGAAGCTTGTCGGCGGCGCGACGGTCTACACCTACGGGCTGGCCGACGTCACCGGCCTCGCTCGCGTGTTCACCGGATGGGACTTCGACACCCAAGGGCAAAGCGGCGCCGTGGCGAGCGCGACGCCGGACTTCCTGCGCCGGCCGATGATCCAGGTCGGATCGCGCTACGAGACCGGCGCGAAGACTTTTCTCGGCACGACGATCCCCGCCGGCACCGATGCCGTCAGCTCTCTGACGATGGCGCTCGACACGATATTCGCGCATCCCAACGTCGCGCCGTTCGCCGCCCGCCAGCTGGTTCAACGCCTCGTCACCAGCAACCCGAGCCCGGCCTACGTGTCGCGCGTCGCGGCCGCGTTTCTCGACGACGGCAGTGGCGTCAAAGGCAACTTCAAGGCCGTGATCAAGGCGATCCTGCTCGACGACGAGGCGCGCAGCGGCACCATCGCCGCGGCCGTTTCGGCCGGCAAGCTGCGCGAGCCCATCCTTCGCTTCAGCGGCTGGGCGCGCGCGTGGAGCGTCGCTTCGGCGAGCAACGCGTGGAACGTCGGCAACACCTCGGATCCGGCGCTGCGTCTCGGCCAGAGCCCGCTCCGGTCGGCCACCGTGTTCAACTTCTTCCGCCCGGGTTACGTGCCGCCGAACAGCGCCATCGCCGGCGCCGACCTGGTCGCACCCGAATTCCAGATCACCAACGAATCGTCGGTCGTCGGGGCGGTGAACTATCTGCAGAGGGCCGTTGCCGGGAACATCGGCGATCTGGTGGCCGACTACACCTCGCTGCTCGCGCTCGCCGACGACGCCAGCATGCTCATCGCCGAGATCAACCTGGTGCTCGCCGCCGGCCAGTTGAGCGCGGCGACCGCGACGACGATCTCGACGGCGGTCGCGTCGATGCCTTCGGGCACCGATCCGCTTCGCCTGAAGCGCATCTACGCGAGCCTCGTGCTCGCCGTCGCGGCCCCCGAGTTCGTGGTTCTGAAGTAGGAGCAACGAGATGACGACGAATGTTTCGCGGCGCGCCTTCCTGCAGCGCGCCTCCGCTCTCTCCATCGCCGGCGCGGCAACGCCATGGGCCGTCAACCTCGCGGCGATGGGCGAAGCCGCCGCGGCGGGCGCGACCGACTACAAGGCGCTGGTTTGCGTCTTCCTCTACGGTGGCAACGACTACGGCAACACGCTGATCCCGGTCGACGCGTCGAGCTACGCGGCCTACCAGGGCATGCGCCCGACGCTGGCCTATGCGGCGAGCGATCTGGTGGCGACGACGCTGGTGCCTTCGCTCGCGCTCGCCGGCGGCCGGCAATACGCGCTCGCGCCCGAGCTTGCGCCCTTGCTGCCGCTCTTTGCCAGCGGCAAGCTCGGCGTGATGCTCAACGTCGGCACGCTGGTGCAGCCGACGACGAAGGCGCAGTACACCGCCAACTCGGTGCCGCTGCCGCCCAAGCTCTTCTCGCACAACGACCAGCAGTCGGTCTGGCAATCGTCGTCGCCGGAAGGCGCCTCGTCGGGCTGGGGCGGGCGCATGGGCGACCTCTTCGTCGCCGGCAACGGCAACGCTACGTTCACCTGCGTCAACGTGTCGGGTAACGCCGTCTATCTTTCGGGCAAGACGGCCGTCCAGTACCAGGTGTCGACGTCGGGGCCGGTCGCCTTCAACGGGTTGAGCGTGCCCTTGTTCGGCTCGGCAGCCTGCTCGACGGCACTGCGGTCGCTGGTGACCGCGCCGCGCACGCACCTGTTCGAGAACGAGTACACGCGCGTCGCCGCCCGATCGATCAGTGCCGGCGGCGTGCTCACTGCGGCGCTGGCGGGCGCGCCGGTGATCGCCACGCCTTTTCCCGCCGGCAATCCGCTGGCCGACCAGCTCGAGTTCGTCGCCCGCATGATCTCGACGGCGGCCACGACGGGCACCAAGCGTCAGGTGTTCTTCGTCTCGCTCGGCGGCTTCGACACCCACGATGGCCTGGCCGCCATCCACCCGGGACTGCTCACGAACGTCGCCGGCGCGATGTCGGCGTTCTACCAGGCGACCGTCGAGCTCGGCGTGGCCGACCAGGTGACGGCCTTCACCGCCTCCGACTTCGGCCGCACGCTCACCGCCGACGACGGCTCCGACCACGGCTGGGGCAGCATGCATTTCCTGCTCGGCGGCGCCGTGCAGGGCGGCCGCTACTACGGCACGGCGCCGGTCGTCGCCAACGGCGGCGTCGACGACGTCGGCCAGGGCCGCCTCCTGCCGAGCACGGCCGTCGACCAGTACGCGGCGACGCTCGGCAAGTGGTTCGGCATCGGCGACCCGGATCTCCTCACCGTGCTGCCGAACCTGCACAACTGGAACCCGGGCCAGCGCAATCTCGGCTTCGTCTAGGCAGCTCTCGATGCGCGTCGAACTCGACGAAGCCGCCGCGGTCGATGCGCCCCAGGCCCGGACCGCGTCGGGGCATCCCGCTTCGGCGCCCGAGCCCCATGCCGCCCGCCGCTTTCCTTCGCTGATGCCGGCGTTCGCCGATCGTGCGTCGGCGCTGCGCGCGCGCATCGGCGGGCTGGCCTGGCTCTACCTGCTCGTGCCGGTGCCGCTCGTCACCGACTGGATAGAGAACGCCGAGCTCCCCGATTCGCCGCGTGGGTGGGTGACCGAAGTCCTCGGCGGCCTCGTGATCTTTCTTCTGGTGACGCGGGTGCGTCGCGATCACCG